>JBAVPF010000405.1:0-2541 GCA_049692815.1 Acidimicrobiia bacterium | reverse complement strand
CGAGTGAATGCCCGACGGCGGTTGCCACCTCAACGTCTGAAGCCGGAATGACAGCGCTCTATACCTCAGGAATCCGAACGTCTTCCGGGGCGCTCCCGCACCGAAATCGACAACCCAGCGAGGGGATACAACAGCTCTCACTGGTAGAGGCGGCGGAGACGTGGCGGTGGGAGGACAGCGGGTACGTGTTCACCAGGAAGGACGGGTCGGCGCTGAATCCGTCGACGTTGACCTGGGCGTTCCGGTGGATCGTCGACCAATCGGAGCTGCCCCGGATCCGTCTGCATGATCTGCGGCACACCCATGCCTCGATTGCGGTGAAGGCGGGTGTGCCCATCGGTGTGGTCAGTGAGCGGTTGGGTCATGCCTCACCGGAGTTCACCCTGCACCGGTATTCGCATGTGATGCCGGGGATGCAGCGAGAGGCGGCGGATGCCGTGGCGCGGGACGGGGCGGCGTGAGGCGGGCGTGGACTCGGAGTGGAAGATCCTCGTCCAGGGTGCGCGGCAGATGCGATGCCTGTTTGGTCGAGGAGCCCCATGAGCTCGACGATCTCTTGGCGAATCGGGGTCTCGTCCCACAGTCGGTCGAGGCTCTCCTGGACCGTCAGCTTCTCCCGGTCCCAAAGTGATGAGCTGAGAGACGTTGGCGCTGCTCGGCGAGAAACGCGTCGATCGTCTCGTCGATGTTCATCTCGGCACCTCCCAGAGCCAACGCCATTCCGGGTGGAGCGGCGGCAGGTCCGATCCCCTCGGGTCCGGTGGGATATCGCCCTCACCGGTGTCTTCGGCCCAACGTCTCCCATACTGGTCGGGGAAACTGCCCCACCCCCAGTATGGAACGGGTGCGGTCGGAACCTCACCGACGGCCTCGACCGGGTCGATCCGCTGGTCACCCACCGTGCAGAGGTGGGTCCAGCCGTCCCCGAAGTCGAACTCGAAGACGAACTGCTCAGAGAGGCCGAGGCGGCTCAGTTTCTGCTCACGGATCTCGACTGTCCCCTCGGGAGGATCCATCCACGGCTCGATGTGAGAGATCCTGGTGCCGTCCTCGAAGTTGAACTGACTGAGATGGGAGAGATCCCAACGGGCGAAGTAAACGTTGATCGCCGTCGCAAGGTCCCAGAACGTGTGGGTCCGCGCCGCGGCGAAAGTCCGGCCCGGTCTCGGCCAGAACACATCCCCACGTCCGCTTATCAGTTCCACTTCGATGCTGAGCCAGGTGCGTGCCATGCCAACATTGTGGTTCACTTCGACGCAGCGGTGGGGCAAGTCCCGCTCTCGAAATCAGCCGACTGTCCACCTGATCTGCCCGGATGAGGGCCAGGTGGTCAGGTCGCCTTCAAACGAGACCACCACCAGGTATTCACCGGACGGCAGATCCGTCATCGGGATCGTGACGACCCCGGACGGGTCAGTCGTAAACACGCCCAAGCTGATCGGTGAGGGCGCGAGCGGCATGATGTGACGCTCGAGCTCCGCATCGTCTGCGAGGAAGACGAGCGCCAAATACCCGCTGGCGGCGGAGTTCTCCGGTATCGAAACGACCGCAGAGAGCGTGTAGCCGGCGCCCGCCGACACATCGAACACGGATCCGTCGACAAAGAGATCTTGGTCCGGCTGGGCCGCGAGGTGGAGCGTCCGACCCGACCCGTCCGACGAGTCGACGAATGTCCCAGTACCGGCGCCATAGGGCGTCCACGCGCTGTCCGCGAACGAGCCATCCGGGACGAGATCCCCAGACGATGTCTCGACGCTCACCCGGTGCAGGGCCATGTCCGCCAGGCCCGGACCGGCCGACTCGGTATTCACCCGGATCAGAATCAAGGCGCGCTCGGCACCTTCAGGCACAATTCCGGTGTCGCTGAGGGTGTGCACTTGCCCGCTGAGCGGCGTGGCCGCTGCTGTGACGGCCACACCACCGACAGGCGATCCGCCGGTGGTGACCACCTTGGCGGTTGGTCCCTTGGAATCCCTCTCGCTCATCTCGAGTGCGGTCCGTTGCCCGAAATAGAGATTGATCAACGACGTCAACGCCAGCGAGTCGGTCTCTGGCAGGACACGATCTGGTTTGTCATGCCAGCTTTGGACGATGACATGGTCCGCCGAACCTTCTGCGAGTTGCTCGAACTGAAACATATGCAGTCTGGCCAGGGCCAATGACTCGGCGTCGGTTTCGGCGTCACCGCCGTTGTAGATCACACCCACGGGAATGCCCGCATCGCGAACTGCCCGTGTCGCCTCCACAACTACGTCCGGCCAATCGGTCACCGACCAGTCGACGTCGAGATGGAGGAAGTCGAGCGGTTGGCCGGCCGCGCTCTCATATGCGTCCATCCACAGTATGAGATCAGCCGCGGTTATCGCCGGGTCGCCCCAGAGAGGCTCGACCCCGCCAATGACAATGTCCGGGAAGACCCGAGTCACGGCCTCGGCAAACTCAGACGTGTCCTGCGCGACCCGATCGATGCTCCACTGGCATCGGCCCTCACCCGCCAGCTTGTGGCCGAACGCATAGGGCTCGTCGAAAACCAGGTAGTCC
>JBAVPF010000404.1:0-6820 GCA_049692815.1 Acidimicrobiia bacterium | reverse complement strand
GTCGGCAATCGACTCTCCCTGACAGACAGGGCATCTGATCACCGCACCTATCGACGCCACGCGATCTTGTGGACTTGCGTCTCCGAGCACGAATCCTGCGACCACTATCGCGGCGAGAGTGATCGTGATCAGTGATCCTGTCAGCCTGCGCCAATCAGACATGGTCGACCGCCTGAGATCGGGCAGGCGAGCGCCCTCGAGAGCGTCTCCCCGCAAGTCTCGACCAGAATCCGCCGAGCCCAGCGAGCAGCCCGCCCACGTAGACCATCCATATGAGAGGGAACCACCAGACACCCAGCGTGACCCGGTCAGGACCGATGCCTTTGATCGTGAGGTAGATGTCGCCTTTGAACGACGTGTGAACCGCCGGGGTGGCGATGGTCGCCGACGACCCGTATTGATTCAACCTCGGCTCCAGAACGGAGACTGAATCACCCTGGTAGCCGACGTCGACCGACGCTCCGATCGAGGATCGTTGCGACTCCTGCCTGGTGAACTGGTGGAGGTAGGTGAGCTCATACCCGGCGACCGTGGCCGTTTCGCCCTGAGTCAGCTCGAGGGTGGTCTCCACGCTCAGGCTCGAAGATGCGGCTATGCCCAAGGCGACTATCGCCACTCCCAGGTGTGACAACTGCCCACCCCAATAGGGCGCATCGTTTCGCATGACGCGCAGTGCCGCCGTGGCGAGCCCGAATTCACGCTTCTGCGCCATGGTCCGTGCAGTCCGGTACAGGTTGACGACGATCACGAAGATCACGAAGGACGACGTCAAGATTCCCAACAGCAGGAACGGGCTCCGGTACGAGAGGATCACCGCCAAGGCCCCGACACCGAGGGCGAGACGGAATGGGAGACGGATGCGCTCCCAGATCACCGACGGGCGGGCCGCCCGATACGGTGTGACCGGTCCGATGCCCATTGCCAGGAGCAGGGTGAAGCAGATAGGGATGGCCATCCGGTCGAAGAAAGGCCTGCCGACGCCTACACGGTCTCCGCTGAAAGCCTCCACGAACATCGGGTAGAGCGTCCCGATGAGGACCACGATCGCGAAGACCGAGAGGAGCAGGTTGTTGAGCAGGAATGCACCTTCCCGGCTGACCAGGGAGTCGAGACGAGGCGCCGAGGACACCACACTCGATCGCATGGCCAGCAAACCAAATGACACCACGAGCACAACCAGGAGAAACCAGAGCAGCACAGGGCCGATTGCCGACTGCGAGAAGCTGTGCACCGAGAGAATCACTCCGGAACGGGTGAGGAAGGTCCCGAGGATGGTGAGGGCGAAGGTGGCGATCACCAACACGAAGTTCCACGCCTGCAACATGCCGCGACGTTCCTGGACTACCGCCGAATGGAGGAATGCCGTCGCGGTCAACCAAGGCATGAAGGAAGCGTTCTCAACAGGGTCCCACGCCCAGTATCCGCCCCAGCCCAGCACTTCGTAGGACCACCAGCCGCCGAGGACGATCCCCACGGTCAGAAAAGCCCAGGCGACGAGGGTCCAAGCTCTCGTCCTTCGCAACCACTCAGACCCGGTCACACCCAGCATCAGGGCCGACATAGCGAAAGAGAAGGGGACTGCCATCCCAACGTAGCCCAAGTACAACATCGGAGGGTGTATCGCCATGAGGATGTGGTTCTGCAGTAGTGGATTCGGGCCTCTGCCTTCGATGGCGGCTGAGCCGCTCACCCACGGCATTGCGGAGCCGGAAGCGCATCCCACCGTCGAAGCTTCGACGCAAGCCCGAAACGGGTTGGAGACGGTGAGCATCATTCCGAAGAAGAACAGGGCGACGATCCCCAGGACCAGCAACGCGCCTCCGCCGAGACGGTCGCCGGCGCCACGTTTCGCCACCCGCCGGTAGACCGTGTACAGATAGCCGGCCAGGATCAAGCCCCAGAGGAGGATGCTGCCCTCGAGCGCCCCCCAAGCGCTCGCGATCTTGAACAAGAGCGGAGTAGTCGAGGCCGAGTAGTTGGCGACGTACTCGACCGAGAAGTCATCGGTGAGGATGGCGATCTCGAGAGCGGACATGGCTACGACGGCTCCGAGCAGGATCCCCAGGACGGGCATCTGGAATCTGTTGCGCCCGCCGGGTGATCGTCCTCGCACGACACCCAGCGCCCGCACGATGAGCCAGCCTGAAGAGCCGGCCGCCACCACCAAGGCGAGATACCCGAGTGATGCGGTCATCCTTCGCTCCTTGCGCTGTGATTCCGGGAAGGCTGGATCCGGGACCGGGGCCAGGCTGGTCTTGTTGTGGAAGAGCCTTCAGTTCTCACGTTGGCCAATCTCCCGATGTACCGCGCCCTGAGGACGGGCAACACCGACGGTACGTCGAGCGTGACCAACCCGGATTCACCCGTCCCAGGGTACTTGGACCCTTTTTGTGCTTCACGACGAGGCGTAGCGTTGGTCCCCAAACGAGAGGCGCTCGCGCCGATCCATCGCTTAGAGTTGGGCGCGAGGTCGAGGTCGAGGATGGAAGAGGACTCAAGAGCCCCGGAAAGCTCAAGTGAGACTCAGTCCGAGGTCGCGCCCGACGTTCCAGATACACCGGCGAGCCCCGACCGGCGCGCGTTTCTGATTGGCGCCATCGGTGGTGGCATCACGTTGGCCGTAGCCGGCCCCGCAGTCCTCTTCGTCACCGGATCGGCGAACACCGCCGCAGGTCAAGAAACCTGGATCCGTCTCGGCTCCACGTCATCGGTCGAGCCGAGAGGCGCACCGACCCTGATGAAGGCCACCGTGGAGCGGAGGAGTGGCTATCTGGTCGAGGACAAGGAGATCTCGGTCTGGGTGGTCACCGATGACGGCGCCCAGTTCACGGTGCTCTCCAACATCTGCACCCACCTGGGGTGCCGGGTCCGATGGGTCGACGACGAGGACCAGTTCTTCTGCCCATGCCACAACGGGATATTCGATCGGAACGGCGAGGTCGTCGATGGTCCTCCGCCGCGTCCCCTCGACCGGTTCGAATACAAGGTCGAGGAAGACCAGATCTTCTTCAAGGAGGGGCCTAGTGGCTGAGAGGCTCTCCGACTGGCTCGACGAGCGCACCGGCTGGAAAGGTGACTGGAAGGGCGTCTTCCTGCGCAAGATCCCCAAAGTCAGCTGGGCGTACACGTTGGGGAGCGCAACGTTGTTCACCCTCGCCCTGCAGTTCATCACAGGAATCCTGCTGACCCTCTACTACGTCCCTGAGCCGCAGCAGGCGTATGCCAGTGTGACCTACATCTCCAATGAGCTCCCGTTCGGCTGGCTCATACGCGGAATACACCACTGGGGAGCCAGCGCGATGGTCTTGCTCGCCATCCTCCACATGGTCCGCGTGATCATCTACGGCGCGTACAAGTACCCCCGCGAGGTCACCTGGCTCACCGGTGTGGTGCTCCTTCTCGTCACATTCGGGTTCGGGTTCACCGGCTACTTGCTTCCCTGGGACCAGCGCGCCTATTGGGCCACCGTTGTTGGGACGAAGATCGCCGGAGTAGTTCCGGTCATCGGGGGATGGATCAGGGACCTCATGCTCGGTGGACCAGAGGTGTCCGGATTGACGCTGTCGAGGTTCTTCGGTGCCCATGTCTGGGTGCTGCCGTCGCTGATCATCTTCCTCGTCGCCACGCACCTCATCCTCGTCATCAGGAACGGCATCTCCGCGCCACCTAAGAGGGGGGAGTAGGGGATGAACAAAGAGGAGCGAGAGCTCTATCGGCAGTTCTATGCCGAGCAGAAGAAGAACGGGATCCCCTTCTTCCCGGACGCCGTCTTCAAAGACACGGTGGTGGCTCTCGTGGTCTTCGTTGCCATTGTCTTGCTCTCCTGGTTCGTCGGCACGAGCCTCGAAGAGATCGCCAACCCCGGGGATTCCTCATACACCCCCAGGCCGGAGTGGTACTTCCTCTTCCTGTTCCAACTGTTGAAGTATTTCCCTGGGGATCTGGAAGTCGTGGGCGTCTTTGTCATCCCCACGCTCGCCCTGGTGTTCTTGGTGCTTCTTCCTTGGACCGATCGCACCGCCACACGTCACTGGGCGAGCCGGCCCCTCGTTACCACCATCACGGCAGTCTTGTTCGCCGGCGCCGTCTGGCTGAGCTTTCAAGCGCTCAGCGCTGCCGCGCCACCGGCGGAGGCGGCAATGGCGGGTGATCAAACGGCCATTCTCTATGTCGAGAACTGCGCCGGTTGTCATGGATCGAGCATTCAGACCCAGCCGGGTGATGACTTGTTCGCCATCATCCAGGGTGGCACCCATGAGGGGATGCCCGCCTGGAACTCAGATCTCACGTCAGCCGAGATCGACGCTCTGGTCGGCTTCATCCTCGAGCCCAACGGCTATGCGCTCTACGTCGACAATTGCTCCGAATGTCACACCAGCCGCTCGCTGACCCAGGCCGACGCCGTGGAGTTGCGAAAGGCGATGGACGAGGGGCCAGACTATTCACCGCACCAATCGCTGGGATTGCCGGTGTGGGGCGATGCTCTCGGTCAGGCCAGTGTCGCCCGCTTGCTGAACTTCCTCACGGCGCCAGATGGCCAGCGACTCTGGACACAGGAGTGTGCCTCTTGTCATGGCCAGTCGGTCGCCTTCACCGGAGACGACGAGGAGCTGGCGACAATCATCCGTCAGGGCGGCGGACATCTGGAGATGCCCGCCTTCGAGGGCGCCATCGACGACTCCGACATCGACACCCTGGCCCGGTACCTGGTCGATCCCCCCTCCGCGCCCGAGGGTGCCGTCCTATTCGGCCTGAACTGCGCTCGCTGTCACGAGGCCCGAGTCCCCAGCGCAACCGACTACGAGGAGACGAGGGAGCTGATCGCCCGCGGCGGCGCTCACGAAGAGATGCCGGTGTGGGGAAACGTCCTCACCGATGAGCAGATCGATGCACTCGTCGCCTACGTGCGGACTGCGAGCGAGCTTCCCGACATGGCGGAGGCAGAGCGTTTGTTCCTTCAGAACTGCTCCGCATGTCATGGTGAGCTCGGAGAAGGTGGCCCCAACCCGACACGTGCGGGGGACATCATCGCCCCGATATCGACGGCCGAGTACCTTGCGACCAGGGACGACGCCACCCTGTCTGCCATCATCTCCCAGGGTCAGCCCAACTTCGGGATGTCGCCGTTTGGTGAGGCCTTCGGCGGCCCGCTGACCACGGAGCAGGTCGAGCTCTTGGTGAGCTATCTGAGAGCATGGGAGGCGAATCCTCCGGTCGAGCTCCCGCCCGACATCCCGTCCGCTCCTGGAGGAGCCCGGGACGCCGCCGGTCTGTTTTCGACCTTGTGCGCCCAGTGCCACGGGCCTTCGGGAGAAGGCGGAATCGGCCCCGCTTTCGACACGGCGTGGCAGGAATCGAAGACCGACGCGCAGATTTTCGATGACATCAACCTGGGGCATCCCGCCACTCCGATGATCGCATGGGGTGAGGTTCTCACCTCTCAACAGATCGAGGACTTGGTGGGCTACTTGCGGACGTTGACCGGTGAAGCCGCCGAGCCCGGCTCCATCACCTACGCGGGTGTGATTACTCCGATCTTCAAGACCTATTGCACCGTCTGCCACGGGACGCAGGGAGGATGGACGGCCACAAGCTATTCCAAGGCGATGACAACAGGAGAGGGAGGTCCGGTCATCATCCCCAGTGACCCGGACAACAGCCGGTTGGTACAGACGCTGATCGGAACCCACCCCGAAGGAATAGTCATGCCGCCATCAGTGAAGATGAGTCAGTCTGACATTCAGAAGATCATCGACTGGATCGCTGCCGGGGCCCCTGAAGACTGACGATGCACCTTCGTTTCCCGACCCGGCATTTCGAATGCGGTAGTCGGGTGATCCCTGGACGGGTCAGGCGGACCGCAAAGTGAGAGATTCATGCCCGAGGCCTGGGTAAGTCCGCCGAGGCTCAGGTCTCCTTCGGATACACCCCTCTCGGGCTCGCGAAAGCGCAGCCAGTCTGAGCTGCTGGACACATCCCTGAATACCCGGTCCATGCAATCTGGCCTGAGAGCCAGCTGCTGTCGAGCGGTGGCAAGCCACCCTCCTCTGACATCTGATGAGGTTCACCAGCGGCTCCAGCCAAGCCACAACCTTTCCTCGGCATGAGGGTGCTCGTTACGGGCGCGACGGGTTACATCGGTGGAAGGCTGGTACCGAGGCTCGTCGATCGCGGCGTCGACGTCCGTTGCATGACCCGGGATCCGGCCCGGCTCAATCTGGCTCCCTGGCGCCAGCAGGTGGAGGTGGTCGCCGCGGACGTCAACGACGAGGCGGCTCTCCAAGCAGCGCTCCGAGATTGTGACATCGCCTATTACCTGATCCACGCCTTGGGTGACACCAGCGAGGACTACACGAGTCAGGACCGGTCGGCCGCGGTCAATTTTCAGGGCGCGGCGGCCGCCGCTCGATTGCGACGCATCGTCTATCTGGGCGCGCTCGGTAGCAACGAAGACGACCTTTCCCGGCACCTTCAGAGTCGTCAGGAGGTGGGCAGGATTCTTGCTGCGGGTGCCACTCCGGTCACCGAGTTGCGGGCGGCAGTGATCATCGGCTCGGGGTCGGTGTCCTTCGAGATGATTCGGCATCTGACCGAGTTGCTGCCGGTTCTGTTCCGTCCGCGCTGGGTGCGCACCAGGTGCCAGCCGATCGCCGTGCGCAACGTGCTGGAGATCCTGATAGCGATGCTCGATGCTCCTGGAGACGAGGATCAGGTCTTCGACATTGGGGGTCCCGATGTCCTCACCTATGAGGAGATGATGCAGACCTACGCCAAGGTTGCTGGTCTGACAAAGCGGATTGTGATTCCCTTCCCGTTGTTC
>JBAVPF010000403.1:0-7367 GCA_049692815.1 Acidimicrobiia bacterium | reverse complement strand
AACAAGAAGCTGTTGCTCGACCAAGAAAGGAACGTGAAGAGGACCACGTAACCGGTGATGACCATGAGCAGCCCGAGCTTGCTGTCCGGGCGTTGATGCCATGCAACTGCGCCGGCCACGATGTAGGGGATCGTCGTCCAAAATGCAAGGGCGGCCAGCAGACCCGGCTGGTCGGCCTCTGCCTGGTTGATGATGACCACGACCCAGGCCACGCCGGCGAGGCCGACGGCGATGATGAGAGCCGTCTGCCAGAAACCGAGTCGTTTGCGCGTGGCAGTCACCGGCTCGGAACCCGTCGTGTGGGCTCCGAGCCGGTGACCGACTTCATTCCTCGTGGTGTCAGTGATGCGTTGCCTCAATCCAGTTCCGGAGTCCGTCCGACCGAGTCAGTCGACCGCCTCAGAATTCGTCCCGGCCAAATCGCCACACCGCCAGCACACACAGGGCCACGGTGGCCACCGCCGTGTAGACGATGGAAGTGGTTCTACTCCAATCGGGTGGTGTCGAGACCGAGAAAGAGGCCGCTATCTCACCGAGCGGCCATGGTGTCCGCATCACCAGCCACGTCGGCAGCATGCCGTTGAAGAACTGGCCGGTGAGGATGAAAGCGATTCCGATTCCTGCCACAGGCCCGCGTCCATCGAACAAGGTCCCGAGACACGTGGTCAGTGCCACGTAGAACACCGTCGACAGAGCGACCACGGAAACGGCGATCGCGTAGTCGCCGTAATCGAGCATCCCCGGGAATTGGGTCCTCGAGATGACTGCATACACGACCGCCGGGACCAGCACCGCTGTGACCAAGAAGCCAACGGTGTGCGCGACGATCTTCGACATGACGAAGGACGCACGGGAAACGGGCTTGGACATGACCCAGGCTGCCGTTCCTTGGTCCTTCTCGCCGATGATGGTGCTCTGGATAGTCACCACGACGCCGATCCCGACGACCACCACAGCCACCTGGAATGGCGTGCGGGTCGCCTCGAAGAAATGCTCATCGATCGTCATCCCTCCGCGGTCGAGCGCCACGATGAGTGACACACCGTCGATGAGGACGACCCAGATCAGCATCTGGATCCACCACAACTTGGTCGACCACCACTGCCCGAGCTCCTTGCGGAGGAGATTTCCGAACCCGCCGAAGCGTCTACTGCTCCGGACAGGAACCATTTCGCTGCCCGCGTCCGTGTGGGTCTTCGTTGCCGTGCTCAATTCTCATGCCTTTCAACCAGCCCGAGGAAAACGTCCTCGAGATTTGTCTTCTTTCTTCCAAAGCCGACCACTGTCGTGCCGTCGGCCATCACCGTGCGTAGCAATTCGTTCTCGGCGGCTGTCTCGTCTGAGACGGAGACCGTCACCATCGTCACGCCGTTGTGATGAGTGGCTTTCGGGTCGTTCGCCCAAGGCCGCCCTGCCAGGGCGCCGACGGCACCCTTGCCGTCTCCCCGGACGGTCACCTCGTATGTGGCTGAGTCGCCGTTGAGGAGATCGTCGGTCGTCGCACTGGCCACGAGACGGCCCCGATCGAGGATCGCCACCCGGTCGCTCACTCTCTGCACGTCGTCGAGGATGTGTGTCGAGTAGAAGATGGTGGTGTGATCCTTGAGACGCTCCATGATCTCCAGGACGTCCCTGCGACCCACCGGATCCAGCGCCGCCGCCGGCTCGTCGAGGATCAGCAGATCGGGATGGCTGACTTGCGCCTGTGCTATCCCGAGACGCTGGCGCTCTCCACCGGAGAAGCCCTTGATCGGTCGATCCGCCTTGTCTTCGAGACCAACCAGCTCGAGGGTCTCATCGATCCGACGGCGCATTCCCGCTTCGGGACCCGAGTAGAAGAACCGGTTCGTGAAGGCCAGCGTCTCTCTCGCGGTCATGTGCGGGTAGAACAACGGATCCTGGGCGAGGTAACCGATGCGACGGCGAATCGCCAGGCTCTCGGTCTCTTCGTCGAGACCAAAGATGCAGGTCTTTCCCGAGGAGGCTCTCGCCAGGCCGAGGAGGATCTTGATCGTCGTCGTCTTGCCCGCGCCGTTGGGCCCGAGAAAGCCGAAGATCGAGTTCTCGGGCACTTCGAAGCTCACGCGATCGAGGACGACATCCTCGCCGTAGCGCTTGGTGAGGCCGTCGATGGCGATCGCGGGCAACGATGCGACCCCGACGGCGGGTTCGGATTGGACCACTTTTGTTTCCATGTCACCTTTCCTTTCAGGTTATGAGTCGATGCTCCACGCGAAAGGCACTGATGTGAATGGAGGACACCAGTGTCCGGGAGTGCGGGTTTCTGGCATATCGAGCCGGAGCCGGGCCCGGTGGCCGGCCTGTTTCGTTCGGCTCCGACCGGTCAGGAGATGGGGAGATCGACCGCCTCACCGCCCACGTCGACTGTGTGATCCCCACACTCGACGGTGAGCGATCCTCCCTCGCTGACGAGACGGAGGCGCTCGTGGTTGAGGTCGACGGACAGGGTCACGCCCTGAACCCGCAGCTTGAAGCGGATTCCCTGCCACTCATCGGGGAGACGCGGGTCGAAGCGGATGCCCCCGGTGTTGTGGGAGAGACCGGCAAAGCCGCGCACGATCGTCATCCACACGCCTCCGGCGGAGGCCACATGGACGCCATCGGTGGTGTTGCCCTGCACGTCTCCGAGGTCCATCCACAGCGCCCGGCGGAAGTACTGCATGGCCAGGTCGGCGTATCCGATCTGGGAGGCGACGATCGATTGGGCGCAGGCCGAGAGAGAGGAGTCACCTGTAGTCAACGGGTCGTAGTAGTCGAAGTTCGCCTTACGCAGCTCCGGCGTGAACCGCTCCGGCAACAGCAGCATCGCCATGACTACGTCTGCCTGCTTGAGCACCTGGTAGCGATAGAGGACCAGCGGGTGGAAGTGGAGCAGTAGGGGGTATTGATCAGGGCCAACCTCGTCGAAGGGGAAAGGCTTTTTGTTGAGGAACTCCTCGTCCTGCATCGTCACACCGAGATCGGAGCCCATCGGGACGTACATGTCCTCGGCGCACTTCCGCCACTCTGCGATCTCGCCGGGGTCGACACCGATGCGTCGTGCCAACTCCTCCCATCGCTGCGGTCTCTCCGAACTCATGAGCTCGGCCGATTCGGCGGCATAGGACAGGTTCATCTGTGCCATGAGGTTGGTGTAGGCGTTGTCGTCGACCATGGCCGTGTACTCGTCGGGGCCGGTGACTCCGTAAATGTGAAAGGCGCCGTCGCGATGGAAGCCGAGGCTCGCCCAGAGCCGCGCGGTCTCGACGAGCATCTCGACGCCGATGTCCCAAAGCAGGTCCTGGTCTCCGGTGATGGTGACGTACTGGCGGATGGCGTAGGCGATGCTGGCGTTGATGTGATACTGGGCCGTGCCGGCGACGAAGTAGGCGGACGCCTCCTGGCCGTCGATGGTTCGCCAGGGGAAGAGGGCGCCATTCTCCGACAGCACCCTGGCTCGCTGCCGTGCAGCGTCGAGCATCGAGTAGCGATGACGCAACAGCCCGGCAGCGGCTGCGGGGCGCGTGTAGGCGAGGAAGGGAAGCACGAAGATCTCGGTGTCCCAGAAGATGTGCCCCTCGTAGGCCTGGCCGGTCACTCCCTTCGCCGGGACACCGGCGCCATGGAGTTGCGCCGATGCCTGATGTAGCTGGAAGAGCGCCCAGCGCAACGCCTGCTGCGTCTCCGGATCCGCGTCGATCTCGACGTCGGCGACGCTCCAGAAGCGACTCCAGGCCTGCGCATGATCGTCGACCAGTGCGACCAGGCCCACCTCGGTCGCACCGTCTACTGATTCGCCCGCCCGCTCGGCGGCAAGGTCACCCACTCGATAGGAGGTCAGCTTGTCGAGCGTCAACTGCTCCCCCGGTCTGACCTCCGTGAAGATGCGGACGTGAGGCCGATCCTCGTCGAAGACCGGATCCGACTCGTATGAGGTGTTGAGGACGTGATCGACTCCCACTCCGAGCGACAGCTCGGACCGGGCCGTCTGATAGCCGGCGACCATCCGCAGGTCTTCGATGGTGAGGTCGGTCTGGTTGAGCACTCGTCTCCCGAAGTCCCGAGCGCGCCTTGGGTCGAACCCGTTGAGCTGGCCCAAGTAGTCGGTGTCCTGCCGGTTGATCAGATACGAGTCGAACTTGACGCTCAGCGCCGACGCCGAGACCATCTGCAGATGGGTGGCCACCAGGTCGGGGCGGGCCACCGACACCATCCGGGTGACCCTCAGCCTGACGTCCTTGCCCGATGCGGTGGTGACCTGATAGCGATGCGACACGAGCCCGCGGCGCATGTTCAGCCGACGCCACCATCCGGTCAGCTCGGCGTGCTCGAAGCTGATCGGCTCACCGTCGACCGTGACCCTTATGACGGTCGGATCGGGCACGTAGACGATGGTCTGGCCCGTCATGGCCAGGCCATAGGCCGGCTCGGGATACTCGATCGGCCAAGTCTCGTAGAAACCGTTGATGAGGACACCGGGCTGATGAGCGGGGACACCAGTGTGGAAGCCACCCCTGACCCCGAGCGTCCCGTTGCCGAGAGCCATGACGGTCTCCAACAGCGGGAGAGCCTCGGAGTGGAAACCATGCTCGACGATCGCCCAGACATCCACCGGGTAGATGTCGTGGGGCAGGACCGTCGCCCGGATCGCCTCCCGAATCGGCGGGCTCACGCCAGCTCACCCAGGTCGGCGACGACGATGTCGGCACCGGCCTCGCGGAGCCGTTCCGGATCGACCTCGCGGGCAACGCCCACCACCAGCCCGAAATCACCGGCACGCCCTGCCTCCACACCGGCAATTGCGTCTTCGACCACCACACAGCGGCCCGGCTCGAATCCCAACCGACGGGCGGCCTCGAGGAACGGATCAGGGTGCGGCTTGCCGGCGAGACTTTCCGAAGCGATGACATTGCCATCGACGACGGCGCCGAACTCCCCGGCGATGCCGGCGGCGGCCAACACGGAGCGGGCGTTGGCCGACGAAGAGACGATGGCGGTCCGTATGTCCAGGGATTTGAGACGTTGCATCAGCGCCAGCGAGCCCGGATATGGGGCCAGTCTCTCCTTGGAGAGTATGGAGAGGAACCTCTGGTTCTTCTTGTTGCCGATCGCACAAACCGTCTCGATTCCCGGTGGGTCAGCCGGGTCACCCCAGGGCAATTCGACCTCATGAGCCTCGAGCAGCCGGCTCACCCCATCGAAACGGGGGCGACCGTCGATGTAGTCGACGTAGTCGTGGTCCCGGTAATCCTTCTGGCCTCCTTCGGCGACCATCGGCAGGACTTCTTCGAACACCTCGCGCCACGCCTGGCGATGGACGTCGGCCGTCGGGGTGATCACGCCGTCGAGGTCGAAAAGCACTGCATCGAACTCCACCCAGATCTTCGAGGACGCTGAAGAGAACGGACGAGCCGAGTGCATGGGTCCAGCAGGCTACAACGAGCTCTGATCTGAGCCGGGGCCGGCCGCCCGGGCGTCATTCGTTGTGTATGGGGAGGGTCAGCTCGAATCGGGTCGCGTTGACCGTGCGAGCGTAGGTGAGATCCCCTCCCATGTGTCTCGCCAGCTCTCGTGCGATGGGCAGGCCTATGCCGAGGGACGGGGTGGTGCCGTCATCCCTCTCATCCCGGCCGAAGATCGCCGACAGCATGCCGTCCGGCACACCCTGGCCGTCGTCGACCACCGCGGCGAAAGCCAAGCTCTTGCGCTCTCCCAACTCGACATGCACGCTGTCACAACCATGCTTCATCGCATTGGTCAAGAGGTTGCGCATTATCTGCCTCACCCGGCCCGGGTCGGCTTTCGCCTTCGGAGCCTCCCCTTCCACAGGGACCCCGGCCACCGGCCCCAGGGTCTCGAGTGCCTGGTTCACCTGGGCTCGGAGTGAGACCGGGACCGCCACCACTTTCAACTGGCCCGTCTCGTGCCGGGCCGCGGTAACCAGGTCCTCGACGAGGTTCGCCACTTCGAAGCCGGACTCCACGATCGTGTTGACCAGCTCCGATCGGCTCTCGGAGTCGAGTCTCTGCTCGGGATCACGGAGCAGCTCGGCGAGGCCGATCACCGCGGTGAGAGGTGTCCTCACATCGTGATTCATCGAGGAGAGGAAGACACTCGACGCAGTGCGCATGTGCTCCAGATCGGCGCGGGTGGCCTCCAGTTCGACCACCGTCGCCTGATAGGAGATGGCCTGACGGATGAACCGGGCCAGCAACCCGGGACCCAACCCGTCCATCGGCAGCAGCTCTGCCGGGTTCGCAGCCTCCCGGGCAGCCGGTATGTGGCGGCCCTGCGTCACCACGATCAACGGCATTTCGGAGCCTGATCGACGCGCCTCCCGGACCAACTCGGCCCCGGCGGTGGCACCGACTTGCTCTGCCACGAGGGCGAGGTCGAACTCGCCGGACCCGATCTCCTCGAGCGCGGAGAGCCGGTCTCTGGACCAATCGCTCACGAACCCGCCCGCTTCGTCGAGAAGCTGTTGCACGGACCCGAGCCTTTCGGTGTCATGAGAGACCAGAAGAACACGTACGGGATTGCTGCTGGAGACCATGGATGATCGTGGCTGGCTTGCCTCCACTATTGAATCGGTCGGAGGCGTTTCATTCTTGACCCGGGACGAGGGGCACTAGTCTCTACCCATGGCTGCCGAGACCATCACGTGGAAGGGCCGTTTCGGGCCCATGGAGCTCAGGGTCGGCACGGCGACATTCCGCCCGAGCACGATCTCCACACTCCTCGCCGACGCACTCGAATTCCGACCGGGGAGCGTCGTCGTCGACGTGGGCTGTGGCTCCGGGATCCTCTCGATAATCGCCGCGAAGCTGGGAGCCTCGCGTGTCTACGGGGTCGATGCCGCCGCCAACACGGTTGAGATCGGCACCGCCAACGCCGAGCGGCACGGTGTCGCCGACAGAGTCGAGTTTGCCCAAGGGGACATGTTCGACCCGCTCGATCCGTCGATCGAAGCCGACGTCGTGATCGGCGACGTTTCCGGGATACCCGACGAGATCGCATCGGTCTCGGGCTGGTTCCCATCCGGGCTCTCGGGTGGGCCCACCGGCGCCGAACTGCCGATGAGGATGATCGAGGAATCGAAGCGTCTCCTCAAGAAGGGTGGGAGCCTTTTTCTGCCCACAGGGTCGTTGCAGGACGAGAAGTCGATCCTGGACCGGGCGCGGTCGGTGTTCGGCTCCATGAAGCAGCTGGCGGAACGCAACATCCCCCTGCCCTCGGCCCTTGCCGAGCATCCCGCGGTGCTCACCGCGCTGAAGAACAAGATGATCTCGCTCACGCAACGGGGCAGCCGTTTCCAGTGGACCGCCCGCATCTGGGAGGTCGAAGCCTAACCCCAAACGCTTCCTAAT
>JBAVPF010000402.1:0-9016 GCA_049692815.1 Acidimicrobiia bacterium | reverse complement strand
CCCTGCATGCCCAGATTCCGCCGCACCCGAGCCCTGGCAATCGGCCTGGTGATAGTCCTCTTCAGCGGTCTCACCTCGGTCGACTACACCGTCGTCAAGGGTGACACTTTGGGCAAGATCGCCAAGGACAACAACGTCTCCGTGTCCGACCTGGCCGCCGCCAACAACATCTCGAACCCGAATCTGATCCACCCGGGCCAGGTTCTGGTCATACCGGGAGAAACCCAGGACGTGATTCACGTGGTGGTCCGGGGCGACACCCTCTCCAAGATCGCCCTCGCCTACGGCTCCACCATCCAGGTCATCGCCGAGGCCAACTCCCTGAGGAACCCCAACCTGATACGAATCGGACAAGAGCTCATGGTCCCGGCCGCTGTCGGTGGCGACCCCGGGTCCAGCACCGGAACCTCCCCCGCCCCCTCCAGCTCGCTGCGCTCGGGCAAGTTCCACATCGTGGAGCGGGGGCAGAGCCTTCCCTCGATCGCCGCCAAGTACAAAGGCGTCTCGGCCGAGGGCATCGCCACGGCAAACGGAATACTCAACAGCGTCATCTACGCGGGGACCCGCCTATTCCTCGATGGACCGGGTTTCACCGCCAAGGGGGCCGAAGGCGAGATCTCGTACACAGTGCAGCGAGGTGACCGTCTCGGGGACATCGCCCACGAATTCGGTGTGTCCCTCTCCGCTCTGACATCTGTCAACGACATCTCGAACCCGAACCTGATCCGGGTTGGGCAGGCTCTCGCTGTCCCGTCGGGAACTGCCTGGATCTGCCCCGTCGAAGGCGCCTCCTACTTCAACGACTGGGGATTCCCACGGGGCGGGGGCACCAGATACCACGAGGGCAACGACCTGTTCGTGGCGAAAGGAACTCCGATCCGGGCCCCGGTGTCGGGGACCGTGGAATTCGTGACCGGCAGCATCGGCGGCAACCAGTTCCGTCTCTACGGCGATGATGGTGTCAAGTACATCGGCTCCCACATGAGCGAGTTCGGCAAGGACGGGAAGGTACGCGCCGGGGACGTCATCGGATACGTGGGCAACACGGGCAATGCCGCCGGCACCCGGCCTCATCTCCATTTCGGGGTCTACTACAAGGGAATCGTGGTCAACCCATACCCGACGCTGGTCGCACACGGCTGCTAGCGGTCATCTGGACGGCAGCTCGAATCTGGCTCTTGTATCGACGTAGCTGGAGCCGGCCATCCTCCCCACCGCCCTCAGGGCATCGTGGTCGATCCGGGTTCCATCGAGCACTCTCTCCTCGACGTGGATGGCGACCACGTCGCCGAAGACCACCCGTGACCTCTCCCCGAGGTCGACTATCTGACGAACTCTGCATTCGAGGTTGGCCGGCGCCTCGACCACCAGTGGGGCGTCGATCTGGGTGGCGGGGCCTGCCGTGAGCCCGGCTATCGCGAACTCGTCGTCCTCTGCGCCGAAGGTTCCTGACGTGACCGCCATCGCCTCGGCTACCTCTTCGGACACGATGTTGACCGTGAACTCGCCGGTCGCCTCGGCAAGGGCCACCGAGTCCTTGGGCCTGTCGGCGTGCCGGCCTCCCGAGAAGAGCACGACGGGCGGGTTCGTGGAGACGACGTTGAAGAAGGAGAATGGCGCCAGGTTGTTGGTCCCGTTGTCCCGACGTGTCCCGATCCACCCGATGGGCCGTGGCACCACCAGCCCCGAGATCAGCTTGTAGCGGTCGATCGATTCGGCCTCGGTCACGTCGAAGACGACCTTGGTCACGACATCGCCTCACGCAGGTGGTCCAACCGGATGGCGCCGGCCTCGAGCATCCTTCGGTGGAACGTCTTGAGGTCGAACCCGGCACCCTCTCGCGCCCTGACGTCGTCCCGGATCTTGAGGATCTCCCGTTCACCGACCTTGTACGAGATCGCCTGGCCCCACCAACCCAGATAGCGCTTCACCTCCGACTCGGCCATGTCCCGGGCGGAGAGCCCGATGAGGTTCATGTAGTCGACGGCCTGCTCGTAGCCCCATGTCTCACCCGCCCGCAACGGGGCGTCGTCGGGGATCCGGTACTCGAGCTGACAACCGATGTCGACGACGACACGGGTAGCGCGAAAGAGCTGGCTCGCCAGCAATCCGAGCCGGTATTCCGGCTTCTCGAAGAAGCCCAGCTCGTCCATGAGCCTCTCCGCGTAGAGGGCCCAACCCTCGCCTGCCCCCGAGTACCAGACGACCAGCCGGTGGAACCTCGACATCTTCTCCGCCTGCAGCACAGCAGTGCCCACTTGAAGATGATGCCCCGGGAATCCCTCGTGGTATGCCGTGGACACCTCCTGCCAGTAGGGCAGACGCACCCGGGCGCCCGGGGCGTACCAGATCGACCCGGGGCGGCTGAAGTCCTCCGAAGGCGACATGTACCAGGCTCCGAGACTGCCTCCTGGTGGGGCGATGTTCACCGTCACCGTCTTCAGCTGGTCGGGAACGTCGAAATGCTCCCCGTCGAGCTGGGTGATCGCCTGCTGCTGCAATGCGGTTACGAACTCAACGAACTCGTCGCGTGTCGCCGCCGATCGGGCGGGGTCGGTGTCCAGCATCTCGATGACTTCCTCCACGGGCGTGTCCGGCAGGATCTCACCCGCCGTGGCCTCCATCTCCGCCCTGAGCCTTCCGACCTCTTGCCAACCCCAGGCATAGGTCTCCTCGGGGTCGATGGTCATGCCGAGGTACTCGTCCGCCTTGCGCATGTAACGGTCCTTCCCGACGCCGTCACTCGGGTCGGCGGCGGGGAGATAGGACTCTCTCATCCACGCGGCGAATTCCGAACACGCCGCTCGGGTCATGTCGACCGCCGTCGCTACGCTCTCCGGGTCGGCCCCGACGGAGGCGGCCTCGTCGGGGTATCCCAGAAACGACGAGCTATCCCCGGCCACGGCTTCGAGCTGATCTATGACAGATCGAGCCTGGCGCGCCGCGGCCACCTCACCCTCGGACAGACCTATATCGAGACATGCCCTGTAGCCGGCGAGCATCCCCTCGAACCCCCGTAGTCGGGCGACGATGTCGTCCCAATGATCGGGTGTCTTTCGGGGCATGACGTTGAAGACGTCACGCATCCACTGGAACGGGCTGAAGATGTGGTTCAAATCCCGCTTCCAGTCGCCGGCCTCGTGGTCTGAGATCCTCGAGTCGAGCCAGCCGGTCAACACCCTCGCTGCGTTTCGCTGAATCGCGTCCTCGTCGTCGAGATGACCGGCCAGCTCCGTTCTCGTCGCTCGATACAGGCCGGCCCTGTCCGACTCGGCCTGGGGGGAGAAGTCGTCGCAGAGCCCGTCTCTGCCGGTGATGCCGTATGAGGTGGCGGCGATAGGGCGGGCGTCGGCGAACAGCTCTGTGAATCGGTCTGATATCTCAAATGGCGTAGGCATGTCCGCTGAGGCTAAACGTCACAGTCTCATTCCGATACGCTCGCCGATCGTGAACGACCTGATCCACGTCCGGCCCGACGAGAGATTCGATGTAGAGGCTCTTGCCGCCTGGCTGGGGACGGTCGACGGTGTTCCGGGGGGCACGCCGTCCGTGATGCAATTCGGAGGGGGGAAAGCCAATCTCACCTACCTCCTCACTTTCCCGGACGGCGAGGAGCTCGTGCTGCGTCGCCCGCCTCTGGGGCCCGTCGCCGAGAGCGCACACGACATGTCCCGCGAATACCGGGTGCTGTCCCGTCTCTGGCGAGCGTTCCCGTTCGCCGCCCGCGCCGTCGCCTACTGCGAGGACGAGTCGGTGATCGGCTCGGACTTCTTTCTGATGGAGCGTCGCGATGGGGTGGTGGTGCGGGGACGGATTCCGGAGCGATTCGGCGGCGGAATCGACCCGGTCGCCAATCGCAAGCTCTCGGAAGTGGTCATCGACACCCTGGCGACGTTCCACTCGGTAGACCCGGACTCCTGTGGGCTGGGCGACCTGGGTCATCCGGAGGGTTTCCTCATCCGACAGGTAGAAGGTTGGGCGGGCCGCTGGGAGAAGGCAAAGCACGAGCAGAACGATCTTGCCGACGAGCTGGCGGTCTGGCTCATGAAGGAGCTGCCGGCCGAGTCCACACCCACGCTCCTCCACAACGACTGGCGGCTGGACAACATGGGCGTCGCGCCCGACGACCCCGGCGTGTGTGTGGCCGTCTACGACTGGGACATGGCCACGCGGGGCGACCCGCTGGCGGATCTGGGGACATTGATGGGATCCTGGTTCGACGAGGGTGAGGCACCCGATGGGCTGGGAATGATGCCCACGACCGCCCCGGGTTGGATGGACCGGAGGGTGGCCGTGGAGCGTTATGGGGAGAGGTCGGGGAGCGATCTCGGGTCGGTCGACTGGTATCTGGTCTTCGGTGCGTGGAAGCTCGCCGTGGTCCTGCAGCAGATATACATCCGCTGGCTGAGGGGCCAGACCAAGGACGAGCGTTTCGCCGACCTCGACGAAGGCGCACGACGTCTCTTCCAACTCGCCGCGGCCCGCCGACCCTGACCGGGCCACCCTGACCGCCGGTAACGGGGACTCCCCCTCATACACGTGCCGGGGGTGACTTGTGAGTGAGTGCTCACTCATTCTAGGATGCCCGTCATGCCCACCAGGCAACGAGCCATGCCATTGGCACCGGAGGAAAGACGTAGGGCGATCCTCGACGCCGTCATACCACTGCTCATCTCCCGGGGATCGAATGTCACGACCGCGGAGATGGCAGATGCCGCCGGGATCGCCGAAGGGACCATCTTCCGGGTCTTCCCGGACAAGCCGAGCCTTCTCCACGAGGCGCTCCAGTCGTCATTCGACCCGGCCCCCACCTTGGAGAGACTGGCCAACATCGAGCGTGCTCTCCCGCTCGAGGTCCAGCTTCGCAAGGCTGCGACCATCATCCTGGAGAGGGCGGAGCGGGTGCACGCCCTCGCCTCCGTGTTGCGGTCGATGCCTCACCGCGGCCACGACCACTACGCGGAGACCCACAAGGCCGCCATCGAAGCCAGCAGCATGATCTTCTGGGGGCTGACCCGGATGTTCCGCGACGAAGCCGGTCGGCTCGCAGTGGAACCGGCACGGGCCGCCGCAGCCTTCCGCGGGCTCCTCTATGCGGTGACCACCCCGCTCTGTGATCCGAATGAGCTCATGACCGCCGAAGAGGCGATCGACATCCTTCTCAACGGTGTGCTGCGTGAGGAGGCCTCCTGATGCTGTGGAGCCTCCTCAAGAAACACCTAGAGCCGTTCCGCCGCGACCTCATCCTGGTCCTGATCCTCCAATTGGTGGGGACGATCGCCGCGCTCTACCTGCCGTCGCTCAACGCGGACATCATCGACAACGGGGTGGTGCGCGGCGACACGAGCTATATCGTTCGGGTCGGGCTGGTCATGCTCGGCGTCTCCCTGGTCCAGGTCCTGGCCACCATCACCGCCGTCTACTTCGGTTCGCGTACCGCCATGGGGCTGGGACGAGATCTGAGATCTGCCTTCTTCGCCCGTGTCGCCGAGTTCTCCAGCCGGGAAGTTGCAGGGTTCGGGGCACCGTCTCTGATCACACGCAACACCAACGACGTGCAGCAGATCCAGATGGTGACGGCCATGGGTCTCACCATGATGGTCACCGCCCCGATCATGATGGTGGGTGGCATCATCATGGCCCTCAGGGAGGATGTCGGTCTGTCCTGGCTCGTGGTGGTGGCCGTTCCCGTGCTCGGGCTGTCGATCGGGTTCATAGCCACGCACCTGGTCCCGGCCTTCCGATCGATGCAGAAGCGGATCGACGCCGTCAACCGCGTCCTCAGGGAGCAGGCGACGGGCATACGCGTGCTGCGAGCCTTCGTGAGGGAGCCCTACGAGACCGATCGGTTCGACGAGGCAAACACGGAGCTCACGAACGTAGCCCTCACGGCCGGCCGATGGATGGCCGCCATCTTCCCGCTGGTGATGCTGGTGCTCAACGTCTCGAGCGTCGCGGTCCTCTGGTTCGGTGGGATGCGGGTCGACTCCGGGGCGATGGAGATCGGCGCCCTTACCGCCTTCCTCACCTATCTCCTCCAGATCCTGATGTCAGTGATGATGGCCACCTTCATGTTCGTAATGCTCCCCCGGGCGGCGGTCTCGGCGGATCGCATCGGGGAAGTCCTCGACACCGAGCCCACCGTCAAGCCCCCGGCTCACGGAATCGTCAATGTCGTCGAGCACGGTCATCTGCGGCTCGACAACGTCACCTTCGCCTATCCCGGAGCCGACGAGCCCGTTCTCAGTGGCGTGACCGCCGAGGCGAGACCGGGAGAGACCCTCGCCATCATCGGCTCCACCGGCGCAGGGAAGACGACCCTGGTCAACCTGATCCCTCGTCTCTTCGACGTCACCTCGGGAAGGGTGCTCGTCGACGGGATCGACGTCCGCGAGCTCGACCCCGAGGTCCTCTGGTCGAAGATCGGGCTCATCCCCCAGAATCCATATCTGTTCTCCGGGACCGTGGCCTCCAACCTCCGCTATGGCAAGCCAGACGCCAGCGAGGCGGAGATGTGGGAGGCATTGGAGATCGCCCAGGCCCGCGACTTCGTGGAGGCCATGCCTGATGGCCTCGACTCCCCCGTCTCCCAGGGCGGGACCAATGTCTCGGGCGGGCAGCGGCAGCGTCTCCAGATCGCCAGGGCGCTGATCAAGAGACCGGAGGTCTACGTCTTCGACGACTCGTTTTCTGCGCTCGACCTGGCGACGGATGCCCGTCTCCGCAGGGCCTTGAGACCCATCACCACCGAGTCGACGGTGATCATCGTGGCGCAGCGCGTGTCGACGATCGTCAACGCCGACCGGATCCTCGTGCTCGAAGACGGTCGCACCGTGGGTATGGGCAGGCACGACGAGCTCCTCGCCACCTGTCCCACCTACGTGGAGATCGTCGAGTCCCAGGCACAGGCGGAGGCGGTCTGATGAGCGGCCGGACCATGAAGGAGACCGAGAGAATCGAAGCCCCCCGCGGACCCGGTCACCGCATGATGCCCGGGCAGGTGGGCCAGAAGGCGATGACATTCGGGCCCTCACTCAAACGTCTCGCCGGTCATCTCAGGCCACAACGGGTGAAGGTCGCATTCGTGCTGATCACCGCCGTCGTCAGCGTCGCCCTCGCCGCGATCGGGCCGAGGGTCCTGGGACGGGCCACCGACATCGTGTTCGCCGGAGCGATAGGAGGGCGTCTGCCGGCGGGGATGACGAGGGAACAGGCCATCGCCGCGGCACAGGCGGCCGGCCAGGGTCAGATCGCGGATCTCTTGTCGGGCGTGGACTTCACCCCGGGCATCGGGATCGACTTCGGGGCGTTGGGCACGGTTCTCTTGATCGTGATAGCTCTGTATCTCGGCTCAGCGCTCCTCTCCTACCTACAGGGCTGGCTGCTCAACGACGTGGTCCAGAACACGATCTACCAACTGCGCTCCAGCGTCGAGGACAAGCTGAACCGGCTGCCCCTCAGCTATTTCGACCGCCAGCCGCGCGGCGAGTTGCTCAGCCGAGTGACCAATGACATCGACAATGTGTCACAGAGCCTGCAGCAGACCATGAGCCAGGTCCTGACCTCGTTGCTCACGGTGGCATTCGTGGTCACGATGATGGTGATCATCTCACCGACTCTGGCCCTGATCGCCCTCGTCACCATCCCGGTGGCGATGGTCTTGGCCGGGCTGGTGATGAGACGCTCGCAGACGAAGTTCATCGCTCAATGGCGGCACACCGGCGCACTCAACAGCCAGATCGAGGAGGCGTTCACCGGCCACTCCCTGGTCAAGGTCTTCGGACGTCAGCGAGAGGTACAGGAGCGTTTCGACGAGCAGAACGACGAGCTCTTCCGGGCCAGCTTCGGGGCGCAGTTCCTGTCCAGCCTGATCATGCCGATCATGATGTTCATAGGAAACCTGAACTACGTGATCATCGCGGTGCTCGGTGGGCTTCGGGTGGCCTCGGGGACGATGAGCCTGGGTGACGTTCAAGCCTTCATCCAGTACTCCAGGCAGTTCACCCAGCCGGTGACCCAGCTGGCATCCATGGTCAACCTGCTCCAGTCGGGTGTGGCCTCGGCGGAACGGGTCTTCGAGCTCCTCGACGAGGACGAGGAGTCGTCGGACGAGCAGAAGGCCACACTTCCGGCCGAGCCACGCGGCCGGGTGAGATTCGAGGACGTCTCTTTCCGCTACGAGGAGGACAAGCCTCTCATCGATGATCTCAGCCTGGCCGTCAACCCCGGTCAAGTGGTGGCGATCGTGGGGCCGACCGGAGCGGGCAAAACCACCCTGGTCAACCTGATCATGCGCTTCTACGAGCTGGACTCGGGGAGGATCACCCTCGACGGCGTCGACATCGACTCCCTACGCCGATCGGCCCTGAGATCACAGATCGGGATGGTGCTCCAGGACACCTGGCTGTTCCGCGGGACCATCAGAGACAACATCGCCTATGGACGGCCCGAAGCCACGGAGGAAGAGATACTCGAAGCCGCCCGCGCCACGTTCGTGGATCGTTTCGTGCACAGCCTGCCGGACGGCTACGAGACCGTCATCGACGACGAGGGCAGCAACATCAG
Organism: Acidimicrobiia bacterium; assembly: GCA_049692815.1. Classification (GTDB taxonomy): domain Bacteria; phylum Actinomycetota; class Acidimicrobiia; order Spongiisociales; family ZC4RG35; genus JANQRA01. Next base: position 451 of record JBAVPF010000402.1, on the reverse strand, counting down.
CGCCGGTGAGAAACAGCTGATCACGATCGCACGCGCCTTCCTGGCCAGACCGCCGCTCTTGATCCTCGACGAGGCGACCAGCTCGGTCGACACCAGGACCGAGCTCCTCCTCCAGCACGCAATGGCCGCCCTGCGCACCAATCGCACCAGCTTCGTGATCGCCCACCGGCTGTCCACGATCCGGGACGCCGATCTGATCCTCATGATGGAGGATGGGGAGATCGTCGAGCGGGGAAGCCACGACGAGCTCATGGCGCTGGGAGGCGCCTATGCCGCCCTCTACAACTCACAATTCACGGGGCCCGACGTCCAATTCGAGACGGCCGGCCCTGCCAACCCCGCCCTCGGGCCGCCGCCACGACCGGCCCCGGCGAGTTGAGCCGGGGACAGCCCTACGATCGGTCATTCATGTACGCAGTAGAAGCCCACGATGTAGTCAAGACCTTTGGTG
>JBAVPF010000401.1:0-4866 GCA_049692815.1 Acidimicrobiia bacterium | reverse complement strand
CGCCTCGTCGAGCGTGTCAGGACCGAAGGACTGGAGGAGCGTCCGCTCCACGAGGTCATCGGCTGCGATGCGCTGCTGCAACTCCTCGAACTGGTCGGAGTCGTCGCAGTCGTACACCCTCATCGTGTCTCTGGCCCCCACGAACCTGTAGTCCTCGAAGCGACCCAGACGGCTCACTCGACGTCGTCCTCACTGATCCCGGTGTCCACTTCCGCGGCGCACATGGGGCAGGTGACCTTGGAGACGGGGCCGACGATGAAGCTGAACCCGCATTCGGGGCAGGCGATCTTCGGCATCGGCTGCTCGGGGGGAGGCGGCGGTGGCGGGGCTGGCGCCTGGGGAGGACCACCGACGCCGGGCGCGGTCGGATAGCCGCCCATGGTGCTGGGCGGGGGGCTCTCCGCCGGCGCTTGGCCACCGTTGCGCACGACGTTGATCGACCCACAGACGGGACAGGCGAACCGCCCCGCCCCGGACACTTCGAACTGTGTGCGGCAAGCGCCGCAACGAACCCTCATTCCTCTTCTCCTACTGGCTCCCCTACGGCTCCGATGGCGACCAGATAGTCCGCCTCCAGACGCAGAACCTCGGCAATCTGCTCATGAGAGTAGGACACACCATGCTTGGTTTGAATCTGGTCACCGATGTACTCGATGGAGCGCTCGTGGCCGCCGGCGACCGTCTCCACCGGATTAGAGCGCTTCTCCTGGGCGAGACCCTGCAGGTAGAAGACCTCCCACTCGAGTATCCGCCGGATGTCGCCGTTGCGGAGGCCGAGTGACTCGGGCAGCAGCTCGGCTATGTGCTTGACGGCATCGTTGACCACGTACTCGAGAGGCTCGTAGGAGGGGCGACGCTTCGCTTCCTGCCACACCATCAGGGCGACGATCACCAGAAGGACCCCGACCAGCAGGATGATGAATGTGAAGACCTCGACCGATGTCATCCCGGTCGAGGATACGGCCGACCCGTATCAAACGCCGTAGGGACGAAATGCCGTCCCTACAGAATCAGGAAGCGGTCAGAAGGCCTCTGCCGGGATGTTCATGAGTGAGCCGTCCTCCGACTCGGCGGCGGCACGTCGCATGGCCGCCTTGGGCGCGGTGTGTGCCACGAACCAACGAGCTGCCTCGACTTTGCCCCGATAGAACGGGTCGTCGACCTTCTCCCACGCGATCGCGGCGTGACGAAGGAGAAGCCAGGCGATCACGGTTTCGGCGACCGACTCGAGGAGATGGTTGGTCTGAAGGCCGACCTTGTAGATCTCGTCCTTCTGCCCACCAACCGACGCCAGCAGATGCTCCACCATCGAGCCCAGATGAGCCTGGGTGTCGTCGAGCATTCGCCCGAGAGTCTCCCTCTCGGCGGCCAGCGGATCGTCGTCGCCGCCGCCCTTCACGAACTGGACGATGTCGGCGGCGAGCGAGGCGAGCGCCTGGCCCTGGTCGCGGGCGATCTTCCGGAAGAAGAGGTCGAGGGCCTGTATACCGGTGGTTCCCTCGTAGATGCTGTCGATCCGCGCATCGCGGATGTACTGCTCCATCGGATAGTCCTGGGTGTATCCGGAGCCTCCGAACACCTGCAGCGACATCGACAAGAGCTCGTATGCCTTCTCCGACGAGTAACCCTTCACCAGGGGAAGGAGCAGATCGTTGCGTCGACTCCACATGTCCTCATCGGGATGAAGGATGACCTGGTCTTGCACCCATGCCGTGTAGAGGGCCAGGGCCCGCATTCCCTCCGCATGCGACTTCTGCGTCATCAGCATGCGGCGAACGTCGGGGTGGGCGATTATCGGCACCCGCGGAGCAGTCTTGTCGGTGGCCTCGGCCAGGTCCGGCCCCTGGACCCGGTCCTGTGCGTACTCGAGGGCGTTCAGATAGCCCGTGCTCAGAGTGCCCATGGCCTTGGTCCCGATCATCATCCGGGCGTACTCGATCACTCGGAACATCTGTCTGATCCCGTCGTGCTTCTCACCAACGAGATAGCCCACGGCCGGCCGGTCGAGCCCGAAAGTCATCTCACAGGTCGTCGAGCCCTTGATGCCCATCTTCTTCTCGAGATTCGTGGCGTAGACCCCGTTTCGCTCACCCAACGAGCCGTCAGGGTTGACGAGAAACTTGGGCACCACGAAGAGCGAGAGACCCTTCGTTCCCGGCCCGGCTCCTTCCGGCCGTGCCAGAACCAGGTGAATGATGTTCTCGGTCAGGTCGTGCTCGCCTCCGGTGATGAACCTCTTCACCCCTTCGATGTGCCAGATCCCGTCTCCCTGGTCGATCGCCTTCGTGGTGCCGGCGCCCACGTCGGAGCCGGCATCGGGCTCGGTCAACACCATGGTCCCGGCCCAGCCCTTGTCCACCCAGAGCTTGGCGAATTCCTTCTGCTCGTCGGTCCCCTCTTCGAACAGGACGCGGGCGAACAGGGCACCACCTGCATAGAACTGCACGGCGGTGTTGGCAGCCAGGAGCATCTCCGAGGCCGCCCAGACCAGGGACGGAGGCGCAGCCATCCCGCCCATCTCCACCGGCAGCCCGAGCTGGGCCCACCCGCCGTCCCAGAAGGCGCGGACACTCGCCTTCACAGAATCAGGGATCTCCACGACCCCGTTCTCCAGGTGGAGAGGGATCCGGTCCTGATCCTCATACGAGTTGGCGTAGTCGACCGAAGCAAGACGTTCGATCTCGGTGAGGATGTCCCGGATGGTCGTCTCGTCGAGTTCGGTCCACGTTCCCTCGGTGTAGTCCTGGACGTGATTCGCCTCGAAGAGGTTGAACTCGATATCACGCAGATTGGACTTGTAGTGACTCATCTTCCCCTTCTTCGTCACGTTGTCACTTTTCTTTGAGTCCCCACTCTAATTTGAGTCAACGTTCAAAAGAAGCCGAACCTTCCCGGAGCGAAGAGTCGCGCTCGGGGGCACACGCAGTTATCTTGCGGGATCATGCGCTACAAGGCGGGCCTCGAAACCCGCGACCGGATCCTCGAGGCAACAAGGAACCTCATTGCGAGTGAGGGGATGGACGGCACGACCATCAAGGCGATATGCGACCAGGCCGGTGTCCTCCCCGGGAGCTTCTACAACCTCTTCGACTCCAAGGAGCAGGCGGTCCTCACGGTGGTGCGCCAGGCGATCGACGCAATCGACCCCGACCCTGACCACAAGGGCCCGGACTCGCTTTCGGATCTGGTCGAGGCCTACGTGAAGTTCGTTCTCGGTCAGGGCGAGTTGGCCCGCGTCTACATCCGCCTCGCCGTCTCCGGTGGCACCAACAACAAGGAGATCGAAGGTCGGATCATCCGCCACCATGAGGCGAGGGTCGCCCGCTTCACGACTGCGGTGCACAGGGAATACCCGTTGCTGAGCCTGAGCGATGCCGAGCGGCTCGCCGAGACGCTGGTCACAGCTCTCAACGGCATGACACTCCACCGCGTGCTGGACCCCAACTTCGATATCGCCCTTCACGCCCGGGGTCTGCTCAAGGACACCCTGGCGAGAGTTTGATGGAGTTCGGGATCCAGACCCGGGGTGACTGGGAGTATGTACGCGAAACGGCGGCCTGGGCCGAAGATCGCGGCGACATCGTCGCCCTGGCTCTCCCCGATCATTATCTGAAACGTGGTGAGCAGCCCGAGGCACCTGCATGGGACCACCTGGTCCACCTTTCCGTCCTCGCCGAGGTCACCGACACGATGGAGCTGGTATCCCTCGTCTCACCGGTGACGTTCAGGCACCCCGGCTCTCTCTACAAGATGGCGGTGACCATCGACGAGATCTCAGGGGGCAGGTTCACCCTTGGGCTCGGTGCGGGATGGCTGGAGAAGGAGTTCACCATGTTCGGGCTCCCCTACCCCGACCTCGCCACGCGCATGGAGATGTACGAGGAGGCGATGGCCTATCTTCGCGCCGCCATCACCCCGGGAGCTCACGGCTTCGACGGCCGTCATTTCCACCTCGACGAGTTCGACCCCCACCCTCACCCCACCGGGCTTCGGCTGGCCGGCGGGGGCGGCGGCGGGCCCAAGGCGCGGCGCATCACGGCCCTGTATGCGGACGAGTACAACCTGTACGCCAGAAAACCCGGGGAGTACAAACAGATCCGCGACACCACCCGCGAGCTGGCCGTCGAGATCGGTCGCGATCCCGATGAGATCTTCTGGTCGTCGGCAGGCCCCGGCGTCGCCGCAAAGAAAGAGTCCGACTATCGCCGGATCCTCGAGAAGATGGCCGAGATCAGCGGTCGGACGGTGGAGCACATCGAGACGGAGTGGGAGAAGAGAGGCTATCCCCACGGTTCGGGTAGCAAGGGCGCGGAGATGATCGCCGCCCTCGAAGAGGCCGGATGCCAGAGGTTCTACCCTCAAGTGTTCTCTGGTGAGGACGAGCCGGCGGACTTCGAGGTTGTCATGGACGCCTACATGGGCCGTTAGGTTCGCTGGAGCGCTTCTGTGTCGATCATCCCGCCCTATATCCGTGTAAATCGACACAGAACCATGAAAGGAGCCCTATTTGCGTTTCTCACTGATGACCGAGCCACACCTGGGTGGCACCTATGACCAGCAACTCGAAGCGGCCCGCTGGGTGGAGGCCGAGGGCCTGGTCTCGTTTGCCCGGTGTGACCACTACCTGTCGGGTGCAGACCCCACCCCCGATGCAACCGACGCCTTCGCCGTCCTTGCCGGGCTCGCTCGTGAGACCTCCGACATCCGCCTGTGCGTGCTGGTGACTCCCATCACGTTCAGGCACCCGGCCGTGATCGCCAAGAACGCGGCGACGATCGACCAGATGTCGGGAGGACGGTTCGACCTTGGCGTTGGCACGGGTTGGATGGAGCTCGAGCACACCGCCTATGGCCTGCCCTTCCCCGA
>JBAVPF010000400.1:0-8871 GCA_049692815.1 Acidimicrobiia bacterium | reverse complement strand
CGCGGTTCCTGACGACCACTACCGGGGCAACGGGTCCGAACGTCTGCTCCCGGAACAGGCGCATGTCGGGGCTGACGTCCGTGACGACCGTCGGGTGGTACACCAGGTTGTCGTATTGGCCCCCCGTGACGAGATGGGCGCCGGCCGCCACCGCTTCCTCGACATGTGAGTGGACCTTGTCGATCGCGGCCTGGTTGATCAGCGGGCCGATTGCCGTCGCCGGGTTGGTGGGATCGCCCATCGGTATCTCCTGTGCTCTCTTCTTGAGCTTGGCGACGAACTGACTGGCGATGCTCTTCTCGATGATGATCCGCTCGGTGGACATGCAGATCTGGCCCTGGTGGAGGAAAGCGCCCCATACGGCCGCGTCGACCGCGTAGTCGAGATCGGCGTCGCCAAGGATGATCAAAGGGTCCTTGCCTCCCAGCTCGAGCACCGCTCGCTTCAAGTGGCGTCCCGCCTTCTCGGCGATCATCCGTCCCACCTCGGTTGAGCCAGTGAACGAGATGCGGCGAACTGCCGGGTTGGCGATCATCTCGTCGCCAACGTCAGGGGCCTCCTCGCGTGTGCTGGTGATGACATTGAGCACTCCAGGTGGGAGACCGGCCTCCTCGAAGATCTCAGCCAGCAGGATGCCACCTGTGAGGGGGGCCTCCTCCGAAGGCTTCAGGACCGCCGTGTTCCCGTAGGCGATGGGGAGCGCGAACGATCGGCTGCCCAGGATGTAAGGGACGTTGAAAGGAGCGAAGCACGCCACGACTCCGGCCGGCTGGCGCACCGACATGAAGAACGAGTCGTCGTGATCGGCGGGAATGACCTCCCCCTTGACGTCGTACGGAGCAGAGGCCGCCATGCGGTAGAGGCCGGGGACGAAGAACATCTGGAACATGGATATGCCGATCGTCCCGCCGACCTCCTCCATCATGGCGCTGACCAGCTCGTCCTGGCGGCTCTCCATGATGTCGGCGGCCTTGAGGAAGATTCCCCTACGCACGCTCGGAGCCGTTCCCGCCCATCCCGGGAACGCGGCCTTGGCCGCATCGATCGCCTGACGGGCATCTTCTCGGGTCCCTGCCGGGATCTGGGCGTAGACCTCTCCGGTGAATGGGTTGAGGTCGTCGAAAGTCTTCCCGGAAACCGAGCCCACCCATTTCCCGCCGATGAACATCTTCGCCTTCTTGGCAACCATCTCTACTCCTCAGTTCCCGACTTGCACCGGGGCGTTGATCCGACCGAAGGCTTCCGACACGGGATGCCGTCCCTATTCGGCGACAGGCTCGAAGATCATAGTGTACGCTGATCGTACGGATGGGCGCTCTGCGTACAAGACCCGTGAGCAGGACCCTGCTGGACGCTTCGATGGACGTATGTGACCGGTCCGAAGTCGAGGAGGAGACCACCACTATGTATAGAAAGCTGCGATCGAGCCCGGTCCTGGTGACCCTGCTCTTGTCGGCCCTGTTGACGGCATGTGTGGAGTCGGGTGGCACCGACACCACAGAGGGGGCGACGGCCACCACCGCGGGAGCGACAGAGACCACTGCGGGCGCAACGGAAACTACCGAGGCCATGGACATACCGACCGAGATCGTGATCGGCAACCCGATTGCTCTCTCCGGCCCCAACAATGCCGGAGCGGCCCTCACGCAGATCCCGAGCTATGACCTGTGGGTCGACGACGTGAATGCCGCCGGAGGGATCTATGTCGCCGAGTACGACACTTCCCTGCCGGTTCGGATCGAGCGAGTCGATGACACGAGCGATGTCGGGACCAGTGTGCAACTGACACAACAGATGCTCGCCGATGAGAACATCAATTTCATCTTCCCGCCATGGGGGACGGCTTTCAACTTCGCCATCGCTCAGGACATAAGTGATGCGCAGACTCCTGTGATCGGTTGCACGGTCGGGTCGAAGGAGCTCGTGGAGAACTCGGCTCAATACCCCTATTTCTACACGTTGCTGAACCAGTATCCGGCACAGGGAGCGGCTCTTGTGGAGCTGCTACAGGACCTCGGAGTCCAAACGGTGGCGATCATCCACCACGACGATCTCTTCGGGATCGACTTCAACGACTTCATGGTGCCTGCTCTGGAGGATGCCGGCATCGAGATCGTCTTTCAGGAGACCTACCCCCTGGGGACCCAGGACCTCTCCCAGACTCTCCGTGGGGCCCAGGATGCCGACCCAGACGCCTTCCTGGCGTTCTCCTACCCGGATGAGACCTTCCTGATGACAGGGCAGGCGATCGAGATCGGCTTCAACCCGGACGTCTTCATGGCGGCTGTGGGCGTGGCATTCCCGCCATTCCGCGACGCCTTTGGCCCGGCCGCAGAAGGAATCATCGGCACCGGTGCCTGGAACCCCAATGTCGACATTCCCGGGGCTCGGGAGTACTTCGACGGTCACGTGGCGAAGTTCGGCGCCGAGCCGGACCGTTGGGCGTCCGCCGCCTGTTATGCAACCGGCCAGGTGCTCCAGCAAGCCATCGAGGCCGCCGGGACACTCGACCCGGTGGCAGTCAAGGAGGCCATGGACACGACCGAGTTCAGCACGATCCTTGGGACCTTCATGTTCGAGAACCAGCTCAATCCGGTGTACCCCGGGCAGATAGGGCAGTGGCAGAACGGTGAATTCGAGATCGTCAGCCCCACCGACTCACGGACGGCTGACCCCATATTCCCCAAGCCGGCGTGGCCTGAGGGTTGAACTGGACCGTCGAGACCCCATCTCGACGCCAGATTGTCAAAGGGGCGTGTCAGTGAGGCTGACGCGCCCCTGTTCCCTGGTTGCATGAGCTGATGGAGGCGGCTGTCGACGTTGTCATCAGCGGGCTGATCCTGGGTGGCCTCTACGCCTTGATCGCCGTGGGGCTCAGCCTTCAATATGGCGTTGGCCGGGTGCTCAATGTCTCGCACGGCGAGTTCATAATCCTGGCCGCCCTGCTCACCTACACCCTGTACTCGGTCACGGGCCTGCACCCTCTCGTCGCGATCGCGCTGGTCGCTCCTGCGCTGTTCGTGGTCGGATTCGCCCTCGATCGCACTCTGTTCAATGACCTGAGGCGGACCTCGATCGACGACGACCATTTCGAAGGTAGGTCGCTTCTCGTCTCCTTCGGATTGCTGTTCGTGATCCAGAACGTGATGCTCATGTCCTGGGGGGCGGAGCTTCGGGGCTACAGCATCCTCAACACACCAGTCCAGATCTTCGGCAACCGGTACGGGCTGAACCGGGTTCTGGCACTGGTCGTCGCAGTGATCACCAGTGTCGCTTTCTTCCTATTCATCCGTCACACGCGCCTCGGCAAGGCCATCAGGGCCGCCGCCGAGCGTCCGGACATGGCGGAGGCCTTGGGAGTCAATCGCAAGAGGGTCCTGGCGATCTGCTTCGGCCTCGGCGCCGGTCTGGCGGGTCTGGCCGGTGTCCTCTACAGCATGATGTTCGACATCCAGGCCAGTCGGGGCATCGAGCTCACCGTTGTTGCCATCGTCGTTGTGGTCGTAGGAGGCTTGGGGAGCATCACAGGCAGCATGATCGGCGGTTTCCTCCTCGGGCTGGTCATAGCTCTGGTCAACTTTCTCGATCCCAGCTTGTCCCTGGTCGCTTTCTACTTCATCTTCATCGTCGTCCTCCTGGTCAAGCCGTCAGGGCTCCTCGGCAGGCAGATCCATGCTGATTAGCACCGTTCTCACTGAGGAGAAACCGGCTCTGGTGGCCGTTCCATTGACGATTGCGGTGTTGGCGTTCGCGCCGCATGTGCTTCCGGAGTCGATGCTGATCAGCCTGATAACAGTGCTCATGTACGCGATCCTGACTCTCAGCTGGACGATGTTCTCCGGGCCCACCGGGTACGTGTCACTGGCGACGGCCGGGCTCTTTGGCGTGGGCGTCTACGTCTGTGCCGTTCTGCGAGACAGGCTCCCGATCGAGCTGATCGTCGTGTTCGGGGGGGTGGCCGCATTCGTGGTAGCACTCGCAATCGGCTTGCTGACCTTGCGGCTCAAAGGGGTCTATTTCATCCTCTTCACGTTTGGCGTGGCGGCTCTGATCCGGAGCTCGACGGCATGGTGGGAGACCCATGTCAACGAGACGGTGGGCAGACACGTCAGCGGGGCCGACAATCAGGTGATCTTCCTCCTCCTGTTGATCATCTTCGCCTTCACACTTGTGGGGGGGTTCTTGCTGCGGCATTCGAGCCCGGGCTTGGCCCTGAAGGGGGTAGGCGAGAACCAGGATGCGGCCGAGCACATCGGAGTGAACGTCACCCGTCTCAAGGTGCTGACGTTCGCCACCAGCTCGGTTCTCATGGGCATGACCGGTGCCGTGATGGCCACTCGGTTCCGATACATAGATCCATCGATCGCCTTCAACCCGCTGATCTCGTTTCTGCCGGTGGTGATGGCGATCCTCGGCGGTGTGTCGAGACTGTACGGGCCCCTGATCGGCTCGGTGATCCTGGTCGTGCTCCAGGAGTTCCTCATCACGCAGTACCCGTACGTCTATCTGCTCCTCTTCGGCCTCACCTTGGTCGTTGTGGTGATTTGGCTCCCGGGTGGGCTCGTCGAGCTGGCTCAGAGGTCGTATTTCAGGTTGAAGATCCAATGGATCAAGGTGCGGATGCGACTCACCCGTCTCAGGCGAATCCGGCAGGCGAGGAGCCGATGAGGCTGCTCGAGGTGACCGATGTGTCCCACCGCTTCGGTGGCCTCAAGGCGGTGAGCGATGTCAGCTTTCATGTGGACGAAGGTGAGATAGTCGGATTGATCGGACCGAACGGAGCCGGGAAGACCACCATCTTCAATCTGATCTCCGGCGCACTCCCGGTGCAGGAGGGGGCGATCTCGTTCAAGGGAGGGGACATCACGCACTGCCGTCCGGACCAGATCAGTAGGCGGGGTCTGGCGCGGACTTTTCAGACCTCCAGACTGTTCAACGGGCTGAGTGCCTTCGAGAACGTCAAGCTGGCCCTGATCTACGGCAACCCGGGAAGGCGTTACAGCTACGAGGAGGCAGAACGCGAGGTGAATCGTCTGATGGCGACCATGGGGATTCTGGCCGATCGTCATAAGGCGGTGCGAGACTTGTCCCTCGCCAGTCGTCGCTATCTGGAGATAGCCCGCGCACTGGCCACCAGTGCCGAGCTGCTCCTCCTGGACGAGTCGATGGCGGGCTTGACTCCGCGGGAGTTGCGGCAGGTGATGGAGCGTGTCTCGCAGCTACGAGATCGCGGGCTGACGATCCTCATGATCGAGCACGTCATGGAGGCGATCATGGGTGTGTGTGACCGAATCATCGTATTTCACTTCGGCGAGAAGATCGCAGAGGGAGATCCAGACGAGATCGCCTCCGACCCGACCGTTCGCTCCGTGTACCTGGGGGAGGAACACTGATGCTGAGGGTCCACAACGTCAATGCGGGTTACGGGGCGGTGCGGGCCCTCTGGGACGTGACCATGCGGGTGGATGAGGGCGAGTTGGTCGTGGTGCTGGGGGCCAACGGCGCCGGCAAGACGACCTTGGTGCGGACGATCGTGGGCCTGGTGGAACCGTCATCGGGGATGGTCACCTTCGCCGGTCAGCGTATCGAGGGCCGTGACCCCCACCGGATCAGCGAGTTGGGGATTGCCTACGGGCCCGAGGGCGGTGGGGTCTTCCGTGACATGAGTGTCAGAGAGAACCTGGAAATGGGCGCCTACCACCGGAGGGCCTGGCTGCGGAGGGACAAGACACTGGAGCGTGTCTTCCACTTGTTCCCCCGTCTGGAGGAGCGACAGAGTGTCCTGTCTCGAACCCTGAGTGGCGGGGAGAGACAGATGTTGGTGATCGGTCGCGCTCTGATGGCACTCCCGACGCTGTGCATCTTCGACGAGCCCTCGATCGGCATGTCACCACTCATGGTCGAGCAGTCGTTCCACGTGATCAGCCAACTGCATCACGAGGGAATCACCGTGCTGCTGATAGAGCAGAACGTTCGTAAGAGCCTCGAGATCGCCGACCGCGGCTACGTCCTCGAGAACGGACGCGTCGTGGTCGAGGGAGATCGCGAGTACCTGCAATCGAGTGACATCGTCGGTCACGCATACCTGGGGCTGTAGCCGACGTCAGCCGAGTATCCGGCCGGCCTTCGCCAGGACCGAGTCGATCTGAGCGGAAGATCCCGCGATGACGGCCGCATCCGCTTCGGTGGCGGGACCGGCTGGTTCGAGAGTCCTCACGGAGATGTCGATCGCCTCTACCGCTGCCCCCGTTGTCTGGAACACGAGAGGCAGCGCCAGCCATTCGACGTGCCATCCGCCGACGCCACGGTCGAGCTCGATTGGTGGAGCGGAGGAGAGCATGGCCACCGCCCCCGAGCAGGCCGCCGAGGCTGCCACGGCGCGAAATGAGTCGACCGGGTTCTCTTTGCCCGGCATGCTCGAGGATCCCCCCGAACGGACCTTGATCTCGCCGATCCCGGTCGAGGCGAGGAGGGCGATGTCGGAGCCGATCTTTGCCATGGTGCCCGCCGTGCGTGAGACGGAGTTGGCCAGGGCCCTGATCGGCTCCCTGTCTCCGTGCCAGGAGATCCCGGGAGACGCCAGGCCGAGCCGCCTGGCCAGCGCCTCGACGACGGCCGACGCATCCTCCCCGTACTCGGCGAGGGTTCCCACCGGACCACCGAGCTGGATTATCAAACCCTTTCGCAGGGCTCTCAGATCCTCGAAATGCCCCAGCACCGCATGCAGCCATGTAGCGGTGCGGAACCCGAACGTGGTCGGTCTGGCTTCCTGGAGGAAGGTCCTTCCCTCGTGTGCTCGTTCCCGGTGGGCCACGGTCAGCTCTCGAAGACGGGAGGCGATCGAGGCGAGGCCATCGACGAGGTAGTCGAGGGCGGAACCGGCCTGCAGCATCTGGGCCGTGTCCACTGCGTCCTGGGTGGTGGCTCCGAAATGGAACCATCTGCTTGCCATCTCATCCTCGACCCGGGCGAGGATCGCCGCGCGAAGAGCGAGGATCGGAGTCCCCGCCTCCCAGGTGGACGTCAGGATCGATTGGGAGTCCTCGACTCCCCCGGCGCATGCCGAGGCGACCCGCTCCGCCTCAGCGAGAGGCGCAATCCCGGCGTCGGCGAGGGCGAGGGCCAGGGCCGCTTCGAACTCGAGGATCGCTCCGACCGTCCCGTCGGGTGAGTAGATCCGGGCGAGCTCCTCGGTGGAGAAGCCGGGGTCGAAGGTGGGGAGCCGGCTCATGCGCTCAGAAGTCGAAGAAGACCGTCTCGTCCTCTCCCTGCATGCGGATGTCGAATCGGTAGGTGGGCGGGTCGGATCCCTCCTGGAGCTCGGCGATGAGCGTGTTCCTCCTCGCCGCCGGGACACCCCGGAGAACGAGATCGTCGGCGTTGGCCTCCTCTTCGTCCGAGAAGTAGATACGGGTGAACACGGCATTGAGCATCCCTCGTCCCTGGATGATCAGTGAGACGTGTGGCGCCTGGTCCTCTCCCTCGGCGTCGGGCACCGGGCCGGGTTTGAGAGTCTCGAAGCGGTACTCACCCGTCTCGAAGGCGCTCGCCGCCCTCCCGAACCCGGTGAACCCGGGCTCGAGGGCGAGGTCGCGTGTGTCGTCCGGGTGGGCGTAGCGTCCCGACGGGCCGGCTTGCCAGATCTCGAGCAGGGCGTCCTCGATGTGACTCCCGGCGCCGTCGATCACCTTCCCCTCGATCACGATCCGGTCGTCGCTGGTCGTCAGGATGTTCTCGCCCTCCCCGGAGAGCCGCATGCTGAAGTAGGGCCCGACAGTCTGGCTCGGTGTCTGGGCCGAACCGGTCATTCGGAGTCGCCATTCTCGAAGGGTGTTGCTGCCTTCCCCCTGAGGACGATGTCCCATCGCCACCCCAGCGCCCAGTTCTCTTCCGTCACGTCGTGATCGTATCTGGCGATCATCCGGTGCCTGGCGTGCTCCGGAACGGAGTTGTAGATCGGGTCGTAGGGAAACAGCGGGTCGTTCTCGAAGTACATCTGGGTCACCAGCCGGCTTCCCAGGGACGGGCCCAGAATCGAGATGTGGATGTGAGCCGGGCGCCAGGCGTTGGGGTGGTTGCCCCACGGGTACGGCCCCGGTTTGATCGTCAGGAACCGGTACTCGCCGGCTTCGTTGGTGATGCATTGGCCGACACCTATGAAGTTGGGGTCCAGTGGGGCGGGGAAGGCCGTCTCCCTCCAGTGGACGTACCGGCCGCAGGCGTTCGCCTGCCATATCTCCATGATCACGCCGGGCATGCCGTTGCCGTCCTCGTCGTAGACATGCCCCGTGACGATGATGCGCTCCCCGATGGCCGGCTGACCGGTCCCTGCGTTCGTGGTCAGATCGGCATCCTCTTCCGAGATGTCCGCCCAGATCGGTCCGGGGCCCGTGGTCTCCGAGAGTGTCTGCACGATGGTCAACAGGTCCTGGCCGGGGCCTCGCAAGACGGTCGACTTGTAGTCCGGGTAGTTGAACGGGGGGTAGTCCGAATACGCCTTCGGGCCGTAATGCCTGATGACGGGTTCTGTCGTCATTCCTCCTCCTCGTAGATCGTTTTGGCAACTCTGAAGGCTCGGTTGGCTGCCGGCACGCCTGCGTAGACCGCCACGTGGAGCAGGGCCTCGGTGATCTCCTCGGTGGTGACGCCGGTCCGGCGCGCCGCCTCGAGATGGAGCCTCAGCTCCTCGTGGTTGAGCGCTCCAAGGATGGCGATGGTGATCAGGCTGCGCTCTCGTCGCTCCAGACCAGGGCGGGCCCACAGGTCCCCCCACACGTTCTCCGTTATCCAGCGCTGAAAGTCCTCGTCCAGCGCGCTCGTGTTGGCGATGGCCCGGTCGACGTGGGCGTCACCGAGCACCTGGCGTCGGAT
>JBAVPF010000399.1:0-2528 GCA_049692815.1 Acidimicrobiia bacterium | reverse complement strand
GTGTGATGTGGGTGAGGGTGGATCCCCTGCCACGCGTCGACTGTGGGCCCTGGAGGAAGTCGACCAAAGTCGGTCGACCATGAGAACGGTGCGGTAGCTGTCGACCGACCGGCGTCTGTTTGGTCGTCCGATCCAGAGGGTGCGATGTGGGTGAGGGTGGATCCCCTGCCACGCGTCGACTGTGGGCCCTGGAGGCAGTCGACCAAAGTCGGTCGACCAAGAAGGCGTCGACCATGAAAACGGAGAAGGGATCCTTTCGGATCCCTTCTCGAGAGCCTCCCCGTACCCCCCAAACTCCCAGCGCCCTAGCTAGGTGCACGTTCGAGGGTGATTGTCGTCACGCAGAGTGAACCCTCAATGACTGTTAGTGATACCACCGGGTGGACTAGTCACTTTATGTGTACAAGTCTTGACCGCATGCCGGGGCATCGTGATCTATCGTGCCCAGCGCTCGAGAAGCATTAGGAGGAGAGCACAGTGACCACACCGGAACCGCCCGCCCCACAGGCGGCAGGCAACCCAGCACCCCTCGCCGACTGGGGGACTCGCGCTCTCGGGTTTCTCATCGACTACGCCCCGGTGTTGATCGTCGACGTAATCTTCTATCGGGCGACATTCATCAACTTCGTCCTATGGCTGGCCAGCGTCGCCTATTGGGTGTACCTGGGTCATCTCGACGGTGTCTACGGACAGACTCCCGGGAAGGCCATGATGGGTCTGAAGGTGGTGAACCAACAGGGTGAGCTGATCGGGAGCGGTGCCGGCATCGGTCGCAAGTTTGCCCACATCCTCGACGGCATCGTCTGTGGTCTCGGCTGGCTGCTTCCTCTCGTCGATTCGAAGCGACAGACGCTGGCGGACAAGGTCATGACGACCTTTGTCGTCAGCGGTGTGGAGAAGAAGCCGTTCGCCATCGACCTCTGGACTGCACCCAAGGCCTAGGCGGCGCCGTTCTCCAGATCCGAGATCAGCTTGGCGATCCTGCCCGTGCATGTCTCCAGGTCAGCCGGGGGGACCACGGTGGTGACCCTGGCCACCATCTGATCGAAGGCGTCGGCGGCCGGCCCCTCACCGGACAACACGACAGGCTGACCTGAGTCACCGCCTGACACGACGGCTGGGTCGAGTGGGATCGAGCCGACGAGCGGGACGCCGAGCTCTTCGGCCAACTCGGCTCCGCCGCCCTCGCCGAAGATCTCGCCCGACATGTTCTCGATGACACCTACGACGGGCATGTGTGAGCGGCGGGCCATGTCGGCCACACGGATCGCGACCCGCTGGGCGGCGCTCTGCGGCGTCGTGACCACGACCATCTCCGCCTGGGGGAGCATGCGCGTCAACGCCATCTGCACATCACCCGTCCCCGGCGGCATGTCCAGCACGAGGTAGTCGAGGTCCCCCCAGTGGACCTGCTTGAGGAACTGCTCCAGGGCCTTGGAGAGCATGAGGCCGCGCCACATGAGCGCGGTCTCCTCGGACTCGATGATCAGCCCCGTCGACACCACCTTCACCCCGTGGGACTCGACGGGCTCGATCAGTCGAGTGTCGCCGTCGGCTTCGAGCCGGTCTCCGGCTCCGATCATCCGCGGCACCGAGAAACCCCAGATGTCGGCATCGAGGAGCCCCACGGAGAAACCCCGGGCGGCAAGCCCGGCGGCGAGATTCACCGAGACCGAGGACTTTCCCACCCCGCCCTTCCCCGACGCCACGGCGATGACCCGGGTCGTCGACGAAACCTGTGTTGGCTCGGCATTCTCCCTGGCATTCCTTCTCGCCAGAGACATGAGCCCGGCCCGCTGGGCCTTGGTCATCGCGGTGGTGCGCACCTCCACGGTTTCCACACCGGGGATCGCTTGGACCCTCCTGATCGTGTCGCCTTCGATCTGTGACCTCATAGGGCACTCGGCGATGGTGAGGGCCAGGCCGATGTTCACCGACGGGCCCTGGATGTCGACGCCGGTGATCATGCCCAGCTCGACGATGTTGCCTCCGAGCTCGGGGTCGCGAACACCCTCGAGGGTCTTCATCACCGTGGCTTCGGTCACCAATGCCATGCTCTGAGGCTAATTTGCACCATCCGGATAGGGGAATGGTCAAGATCGTCTCCGCCGTTATGATGGACGGGGACTGGAGTAGGAGCGCATGACACAGATTCTTTCGATCAAGTCATCGAAACCACAGAAGACCGTGAACCTGACCGACGCGGCCATCGTCAAGGTTCGCGAGCTGATCGCGGCCGAGGGCGAGGCCGGCCTGGCGCTGCGCATGGCAGTGCGACCCGGGGGTTGCTCCGGATTCTCCTATGAGATGTACTTCGATTCCCAGGTCGACGACCTGGACATCGTCGAGGAGTTCGAGGACGTGAAGGTACTGGTCGACCCACAGAGCGCCGACATGGTGCGTGGTTCGACCCTTGACTTCAAGGAAGGCCTCATGGGCGCCGGGTTCGCCATCGACAACCCAAACGTCACCCGCAGCTGTGGCTGCGGCAACTCCTTCAGCTAGATGTACTGAAATCGAGCAGGCGC
>JBAVPF010000398.1:0-2160 GCA_049692815.1 Acidimicrobiia bacterium | reverse complement strand
GTGTTGACCTCGAGCAGTTGCCTGAGCTGATCGGTCGCCTGCAACGCGATCTTCTGTCTCTCCGCCGAAGCCTTGGCGAGCGCCTCGCGGTGCTGGGTGTCCGAGTCGTGGAGGATCTTTTCCCGGTCGGCCTGACGGGTCTGCGCCAGGAGTATCAACGGGGCGGCATATGCGGCCTGCAGCGAGAACGCCAGGTTGAGCAGGATGAACGGGTAGGGGTCCCAACGCAGTGAGATCGCGACGACGTTGAGGACGATCCACGCTGCAACCAGCACGGTCTGGCCGATGAGAAAGCCCGGAGTCCCGAAGAGGCGGGCGAACTTCTCAGCACCACGGCCGAAGGTGTCGGAGCCAAACGCCCCGTGGTGGCTCAGAAGCGGAAGATGGTGTTGCGTCGTCATGTTGTGACCTCGTCGTTGTCGAATCACGACGAGGCTAGGACGGATTCGAGCCGGACTGTTGTGCAACCGAGCAGGTCCAGCAGGTGGGCCTGCACAACAGACAAACTGGGGGAGTGGGCCAACCCGTCTTCGGCCGTTCTGTGAAGCTTTGCCACGCCTGACGCGTAGCCAGCGTTCACAGAACGGGTCCCCCCCCAAAGAGTTTTCCACAGAAAGCATTGACACGAGCCCGGAGGTGTCAGTAGCTTGCCCCCGGCGGAGTTACACTCATGTAACCCGGAGGAGTTATGGTCGAAGAGCGGGAAATGGACGGTTATCGCGCACCACAGGTCTGCAAGCTGGTGGGAATCACCTACCGGCAGCTCGACTATTGGGCGCGCACGGGCCTCATCGTCCCCACGTTGGCCCAGGCCCACGGCTCCGGATCGCAGCGTCTCTACGCGTTCAGCGACGTCGTGCAGCTCAAGGTCATCAAGAACCTCCTCGACGCCGGCATGAGCCTCAAGAAGATCCGATCGGCCGTCGAGATCCTTCGCCAGGAGCTCGACTCCGACCAGCCGCTCGCCGACGTGACACTGCTCAGCGACGGGCAGACCATCTACGCGGCCCACTCCGATCAGGAGGTCGTCGACGTCCTGCGCAAGGGCCAGGGTGTGTTCAGCATCGCCATCGGCCCGGTCCAGGACCAGGTCGAAGGGGCCATCCTCCAATTGTTTCCTGAGCTAGAAGCACTGCCCGGGGTCGTCGAGGTAGGAGCCACC
Organism: Acidimicrobiia bacterium; assembly: GCA_049692815.1. GTDB lineage: Bacteria > Actinomycetota > Acidimicrobiia > Spongiisociales > ZC4RG35 > JANQRA01. The sequence continues at coordinate 998 of JBAVPF010000398.1, read as the reverse complement.
TGAGCACCGAACCACTCACCGCACACGACGTCGAGTTCGCACACAACAGCGAACGCCAATTCGCACTTCTCCTCGACTTCTACGACGTGCCATGGCACTACGAGCCGCGCAGCTTCCCCATCGCCTATGAAGACGGGGAGGCGACCAAGTTTTTCACGCCCGACTTCTATCTGCCCGAAGACGACCTGTTCATCGAGATCACCACGATGAACCAGAAGCTCGTCACCAAGAAGAACAAGAAGATCCGCCAGCTCCAGAAGTACCACCCCGATGTCAAATGCAAGATCTTCTACCAACGCGACTATCTCCATCTCGTGATCAAGTACGGCCTCGAAGAGCCGGACCATCTGGAAGAGTTCGTCGCCCCCACTCGTATCCCCGGTGAGCCCGAGATCGTCAGACTCGAAGACAGGGGCGAGCGGCTGACCGGATAATGCGATCACCCCTCCATGACCTCAATGAGGATCTGGGCGCGCGCTTCGTTGACTTCGGCGGCTGGGAGATGCCGGTCCAATACGAGTCGGTGCTTGCCGAACACCGGGCCGTGCGCACCGGGGCCGGCGTGTTCGACGTGACCCATCTGGGGCGCTTCTCACTCACCGGGTCCGGAGCCCACACCGCCCTGCGCAAGCTTCTCTGCAACGACATCGACCGGGTCGAGCCGGGGAGATGCCAGTACACGATGATCCTCAACCCGGCGGGAGGGGTCATCGACGACCTGATCGTCTGGTGGCGGGGTGAACACGACTTCTGGCCGATGCCAAACGCCGCCAACCACGAGCGGGTCATGGACGTCTTCCGCGCCGAGCCCGAGTGTGTCGTCGACGACCTGCAGCGCAGCACCGTCTTCCTCGCCGTGCAGGGCCCGGAGGCCCCCGCCATGATCGAGCGGGTTCTCGGCGTCGGCCCGGGCCGGTTCCGCAACATCACCGCCGACACCGCCTTCGGCCCCGTCTCGATGGCCGGCACGGGGTACACCGGGGAGCGAGGAGCCGAAC
>JBAVPF010000397.1:0-9814 GCA_049692815.1 Acidimicrobiia bacterium | reverse complement strand
GCGTCCTGGCCACCCATGCCCAGAAATCCCTTTACCGGCTCTGAAATGACCTCCACCTCGATGGCAGATCGATCATCTACTTCCAGTTCCTGCATCGCCGCCTCGACCGCCAGGTCTACCGTCTTCGCCTTGACCTCGATCTCTACGTAGTCCACGTCATCTCCTCCTGCGCCTTTTGCGCTTGTCTGCGGCGCCCTGCTGTGGCTTCTTGGGCGGAGCGTCGGAGGAGTCACCGTTTTCGGGACTCTTCGGCTGGTCTGGCTCCTTGGTCTTGGACCCTGGCGAGGGGGGGCGCCCATCGATCTTGAAAATCAGCACCTGCTGGCCGAGCCGGAACAGGTTGGAGGTGGCCCAATAGAGGACCAGGCCGGCCGGGAAATTCCAGGAGATGAAACCGATGAAAAGCGGCATGATCTTGGTCAGCGCCTGCTGGGCGCCCTTCTGCTGATCGGGTTTCACCTGACCGTACGTTTGGTGCCACTGCTGGATGTACTGGGTGGCCACCATGAGGATGATGATTATGAGATAGGGGAGGGCGGCCAGAAAACCGCTGGAGGAGACGGCCTGACTCGGTGACGTGTCGATCATCATTCCCAGGAAGGAATTTCCAGATCCGCTGTCGATCGACGCGTAGAGAGCGCTGTTCGCCGGGATGTGATCGAGCGGCACACGCAACATGCGGAAGAGGGCGAACCAGATCGGCATCTGCACCAACATGGGGAGAAGACACCCACCGGGTGTGGCACCCGCCTCCTTCTGTGCCTCCATGAGACGACGCTGCATCTCCTGTGGGTCTTCCTTGTACTCGGTCTGAATCCGCTTGATCTCCGGCTGGAGTGCGGTGAAGGCTCGGGTTGCCCGTGTCTGCTTGAGGGTCAACGGGAACAAAAGGATGTTGATCGTGATGGTGAGGAGGATGATCGAGAACCCGTACGCCGCCCCGTCGGGCATCCACCCGTGAAGGAAATCGAAGAAGAACGCCAGGACCGAGCCCAGGGCGTTGATCAATGCATCGAAGATCTGGCCCATCTAGCGGGCTCCCTCTTGCTCCGGGACCGGGTCGTATCCGCCCGGTCTGAGCGGATGACAGCGACCGAGACGCCGGATGGCCAGCCATCCGCCACGAAACACTCCGAACCTGCCGATCGCCTCGGCGGCATAGGCCGAGCACGTCGGTCGGTAACGGCAGTTCGCCCCCAGGTTGGGGCTTACCAGTTTCTGGTAAATCTTGATGAGCCCGACCACGGCCGAACGAGGCCGCATCCACTCAGGCATGACTCGTCCTCTCGATGGCGTCGGCTAGCCATGAGGCCAGCCGCTCGAAGCGGGCATCGGCCACCTGGCTGGTTGCGATGATCACGTAGTCGGTTCCTGGTTTCAATTCGACGGTGCTTGCTGCAGATCGGAGTCGTCTCTTGATGCGATTGCGTCTCACGGCGGAGCCACAACTCCTCGAGACCACCAGGCCGAGACGAGGAGGTCCGGTCAGCCCTGATGCGCTGACCACGACGACCCCGCCCTCCTGATGTCGTGTCCCGTTGGAGAGGACTCTACGAAAGTCCTGGGACTTGCGTAGGGATTCGTAGCTAGGCAGCGAGCCGCTTTCGGCCCTTTTGACGACGATTCTTGATCGTCGCCCGTCCCGCACGAGTTCGCATTCGGTGGCGGAAACCGTGCCGGCGCTTCCGACGACGTACCTTCGGTTGATAGGTTCTCTTCATGGCAAAACAGCAAGGGTGGGGGGAACCTGGACAGATTACGTAATGGTCCTCCGTTGCGCAATGTGAGCTCGTCGGCCACGAGCCCACCCACGACCCCTCACCACGACCGGCGTCACACCAACAGACCCCCAAACCGCGAAACAACGGCACAACTCGCGAAAAGATGATTAGGGCCCCTTGGTCGCTCTACGTGACCGACCGGTCGCGCCATCATCTGGAAAATTCCTTTACCAGCAGGGAAATCGCTGTGGAAATGATGATCGGCGGCTATCCACAGTGGCGATTCTCGCGCTCTTGACGGTGTGCGGCAGCCAACCAATACTCGCTCGACTCAGCCCCGGGACGCGCCCCACTTCCCGGTCGCCGCAAGATGACAGCGACGCGAACCCGGGCCGACGAGAAATCAAACGGGTCGAGGATGTGCACAGAGCTTTCCACAGATGTGGATGGTTCTGTGGACAAACACGAACCGAGGAGGAGTGGCCGACACGTGACACAACCGGAAAGGGGAAACGACCTCTGGGCAGAGTTCAGAGGCACACTCAGGGACGGGGTGTCAGACGCCAATTGGGATGCATGGCTGTCGAGACTCGATTACGACGCCGACGGCGACCGCGTCGTCCTGGTCGCCCCCTCCGAACTCCACCTCCGTTGGGTCCAAGACAAGCACGGTGACCTGGTGACTCACACGTACAGAGCCATCTTCGGAGGTGACCAGGATCCCGAGTACCGGGTCCGGGAAGGGTCGATCTCCCCAATCTTCGACGACGAGACCCCAACGACCACACCGGACCAGAGACCGGCGCCGACGAGGGCGACCAACCTCATCGCTCGCTACAAGTTCGAGAGCTTCGTGGTTGGTCAGTCCAATCGTTTCGCGTCGGCCGCGGCGATGGCTGTGGCCGAGCAGCCAGGCGCTCACTACAACCCGCTCTTCATATACGGCGGCGCCGGTCTCGGCAAGACCCACCTCCTGAATGCCGTTGGTCATCAGGCTCTGGAGATGTACCCGGACCTCGTGGTCAGGTACGTCTCGTCGGAGAACTTCCTTAACGACTTCATCGAGTCGATTCGTCGCAAGCGGCCCGACGACTTCAAGTCCCGTTACCGGAGGGTGGACATCCTCCTGCTCGACGACGTCCAGTTCTTCGAGGGCAAGGAGCAGATCCTCGAGGAGTTCTTCCACACCTTCAACTCCCTCTACGAGTCGGGCAAGCAGATGGTCATCAGCTCCGACCGGCATCCGCGGAACCTGTCTTCCCTCGAGGATCGGCTGCGCAGCAGGTTCGAATGGGGGCTCCTCACCGACATCCAGCCACCCGACATGGAGACACGTTTGGCCATCCTCCGGCGCAACGCCGAGTTTGCCCCGAGAACCGTCCCCGTCGGCGTCCTCGAGTACATAGCCGGTCTCGTCTCCGACAACATCCGGGAGTTGGAAGGCGCCCTGACCCGGGTGACAGCCTGGTCGGCGCTCAACCGGCGGGACATCGACCTGGAGACGGCCGAGCGCGTCCTGAAGGACATAGTCAGCGCAGACGAGCCGTTCCCTCTCGGCCCCGAGACCATCATTCGCACCACCGCGGTGGCATATGGATTCTCGGTCGAGGATGTCCTCAGCTCGAGCCGCCGGCAGCCTCTCGTCCTCTGCCGTCAGATTTCGATGTACCTCTGTCGCGAGCTGACCGACCTGTCCCTTCCCAAGATCGGGGAGCAGTTCAACCGGGACCACACGACCGTCCTCCACTCCGTGGAGAAGGTCAAGCGCATTCTCAGGTCGGACCGCGCCGTCTTCGACCGTGTCAATCAACTCACACAGGAGCTGAGGAAAGGTGGTGGTATTTCCACAGGCTCTTGAGTTTTCCCCGGATCACGTCAGGTACTCCCCAGTCCGTCCACAGCGCATTCAACAGGGAACTCAGTAATCGCCACCTGCTCAAACCTTCGTTATCGACATTTCCACAACCCCCTACTACGACTAATACTCTTTAGAGAAGAATCAATAACAACAGAAGAAGGGACAACCACCTGTGAGAATCCGAGCCCAGCGAGACGACCTCGCCGATGTGCTCGCTCGAGCAAACCGCGCCGTCGGGACGAGGACGGCATTGCCCGTGCTCCAGGGACTCCTTTGTGAGGTCTCGGGAAGTCAGTTGAAGGTCACCGGGACCGATCTCGACATGACCGTCCGGACTCAGGCCGAGGTGGAGGTCATGGAGGAGGGCAGGGCTGTCATCCCGGGACGTCTTCTGTCCGAGGCTGTGAGGAAGATGCCCGCCGGCCAGGTCACGATCGGTGTGTCCGACACCGACATCGAGATACAGGGCAACGGCCCGAGGTTCACGCTCAGGCCACTGGCGGTGGACGATTTCCCGGTCCAAGAGGATGTCATACCGGACGGGGTGGAGGTCGATGGCGAGGTCTTTGCCGAGGCGATCGACCAGGTGGCGGTGGCAGCATCAGGCGACGGGGCACGTCCCATCCTCACAGGTGTGCTCTTCGAGACTTCGGACGAGGGTCTGCGCATGGTCGCGACCGACTCGTACCGCCTCGCCAAGAAGGACCTCCCCGGGATCGGGTTGGAGGGCAGCGGTCTGGTGCCGGCGCGCGGCCTACGGGAATTGGCGCGCACCATCGGGGCCCCCAAAGTGACCGCACAGATCAGGGAGAGGGAGGCACTGTTCTCGTCGGATAGAGGGACCCTTCGGTTGCGTCTGATCGACGGGAGCTTCCCCAAGTACCAATCGCTCCTTCCCGAGACTTACCCCAACCAGATCATTCTCAACAAGGACGAGCTCCTCGACGCGCTGGGCAGGGTGACCCTCGTAGCGGAAGACCACATCCCTGTTCGGCTCAAACTGCTGAGTGGCGGTGTCGAGGTGACGGTCAGCAGGCAGGACGTGGGTGGTGAGGCCGAGCACCTCGCCGGCGAGTACGAAGGAATCGACGAGGAAGTGTCGATCGCATTCAACCCGCGCTATCTCCAGGACGGCGTGTCGGCGATCTCCGGCGACTCGGTGCGGATCAGGGTCATCGACTCGTTCAAGCCGGGGGTGCTCGACGGAGGAGATGACGGGAACTTCCTCTACCTCTTGATGCCAGTACGGGTCTGATGCGCGTCGACTGGGTCTCCCTGGTCGACTTCCGGTCCTACTCCCAACTGGATTGGCACCCAGACCCGGAGGTCAACCTCCTCATCGGGCCCAACGGCGCAGGCAAGACCAATCTCTTGGAGGCGATCGCCTACATGGCGTCCCTCAAGTCGTTCCGATCGGTCCCGGATCGGACCCTGATAGCGGAGGGAAGCGAAGCCGCCGTCATACGGTCCGGGTTGGTCGGGGAGGGGCGCGAACGGCTCATCGAGATCCAGATCCCGCAGCGGGGGGGCAGACTCACCCAGGTCGACAAAACCCGTCTCCGCAGGACGGCGGACCTGCTCGGGGTGCTGCGGGTGATCGCCTTCCTTCCCGAGGACCTGGACCTGGTCAAACGGGGCCCGGCGTACCGCCGCGACCTCCTGGACGACCTCGCAGTGCAACTCTGGCCCGCCGCCCATCTCGACCAGAGTGAGTTCGAGCGGGCATTGCGGCAGCGGAACGCGTTCCTGAGACAGGGCGACCGTGACGACGCGACTCTCTCCGTCTGGGACGCTCGGCTGGCCCAGACAGGTGGACGGGTGTTGGCTCGCCGCGCCCGGGTGATCGACACTCTCACCCCGATGCTCGGTGAGGCCTATGCCGACGTGGCGGGCGACGAGTTCGTGACGTCCGTCACCTATGCCCCGTCCTGGTCTGAGGAGATGGGGGAGCCATCCGCAGCCGCCCTCTCCTCGACACTTCTCGAAGCCCTTGAACGGAGTCGTCGCAACGATTACGAACGAAGGGTGACGACCGTTGGCCCGCACCGTGACGAGCCCGGGTTCTCCATCGACGGCCGAGAGGCCCGGCTCTTCGCCAGCCAGGGCGAGCAGCGGACGATGGCCCTGGCCGTGAAACTCGCCGCCCATCGCGCGGTGGCGTCGGTGTTCGGCGACTCGCCGCTCCTCCTTCTCGACGACGTCTTCTCCGAGCTCGACCAGGACCGGGCACACGCTCTTGCCAAGGCCCTGCCGGATGCCACCCAAACGCTGATCACGTCGGCGCGCCCTGAGGACGTGCCCATATCGGGCTCCATTTGGAAGGTGGGGGAGGGGGTGTACCGATGAATGGCGGGAAGGACCTCGAGCCGTTCTCCCGATCCGTGGACGACATGTTTCGCCGGATGGGCATGTCGGATCCCGTGTTGATGTCTTCGATCGGCGCCGAATGGGACACGTTGGCCGGGCCGCCCTGGTCGGGGAGATCCAAACCCCTCTACATAAAGGGCACCACCCTGGTGGTGGAGGCGGCCAGTGGGTCGATGGTCGCGTTCCTCCGCTACGGCGAGGCCAAGCTGGTGGAAACACTCGCGAAGAGGTTCGGGCCCGGTGTGGTCGACCACATCGATGTGAGAGCCCCCGGAGCCCGATGAAAGAGGGAAACCCCCAGGTGATGGGTTCGGTTTTGTCGGTTTGCCCCGGTAGAATGACATATGTGAAAGTAGCCGGGGAGCCAGCCCGATCGTCCCCGCCAGGTCTGCAATCTCTCACCGTCTAGGAGGGTCGTGACGACCACACGCGACAGCTACAAAGCGAAGGACATCACCGTCCTCGAAGGCCTCGAGGCGGTCAGGCGACGGCCCGGCATGTACATCGGATCCACCGGCAGCCGCGGTCTCCATCACCTCATCTGGGAGGTGGTCGACAACTCGGTCGACGAGGCCATGGCGGGTTACTGCGACAAGATCACGGTGACCCTCCTCCCCGACGGTGGGGTGGAGGTGGTTGACGATGGTCGTGGCATCCCCGTGGACAAGCTGGCCAAGACCAAGCAGTCGGCGCTGACCACCGTGCTGACGACCCTGCATGCCGGTGGCAAGTTCGAGCAGGGCGCCTACACCGTCAGCGGTGGGCTGCACGGCGTGGGAGTCTCTGTCGTCAATGCGCTGTCGACCAGGCTGGAGGCCGAGGTTCGTCGTGACGGGCACGTGTTCGTCCAGGAGTTCAAGCTCGGCCAGCCCAAGACCAAGGAACCGAAGAAGACCCGGCCGATAAAGAAGACCGGGACGACCATTCGTTTCTGGCCCGACCCCGAGATCTTCACCGACACGACCGAGTTCGACTACGACGTGGTCGTCTCACGTCTACGGGAGACCGCATTCCTCAATCGAGGGCTCCACATAACCCTCACCGACGAGCGGGGTGAGGAGCCCCGCAGCGACACCTTCCACTACAAAGGCGGTCTCGTCGACTTCGTCAACCATCTCAACGGGAAACGCGACCCGCTACACGCGCACATCATCGACGTGTCCGATGTCTCCGACGACGCCGAGGTCGAGGTGGCCATGCAATGGACCAGCTCGTACACCGAGTCGGTGCTGACCTTCGCCAACAACATCAACACCCACGAGGGTGGAACCCACGAGGAGGGTTTTCGCACCGCGCTGACCAAGTCGATCAACGACTTCGCGAGAGCCAAGAACCTGCTCAAGGAGAAGGACGCCAACCTCACTGGTGAGGACGTGCGCGAGGGTCTCACCGCCATCGTCTCCGTCCGGGTGAAGGACCCCCAGTTCGAAGGTCAGACCAAGACCAAGCTGGGCAACACCGAGATCCGCTCCTACGTACAGAAGTCGCTCAACCGCAAACTGCCGGAATGGCTCGAGAAGTACTCACCAGAGGCGAGACGCATCATCGAGAAGTGCATCAACGCCTCCAAAGCGCGTGAGGCCGCCCGCAAGGCCCGTGAGCTCACCCGTCGCAAGTCAGGGCTGGAATCCGGGGGTCTCCCCGACAAGCTGGCCGACTGTTCCAGCCGGGACGCGGGCGAGTCCGAGCTCTTCATCGTCGAGGGCAAGTCGGCGGCCGGACCCGCCAAGTCGGCGCGCGACTCCGAGACCCAGGCCATCCTTCCCATTCGGGGGAAGATCCTCAACGTGGAGAAGGCGCGTCTCGCCAAAGCTCTCCAGAACGCCGAGGTGCAGGACATCATCACCGCTGTCGGAACCGGGATAGGAGACGACTTCGACATCGACAAGACGCGGTATCACAAGGTCGTGCTGCTCGCCGACGCCGACGTCGACGGCGCCCACATCCGCACCCTGCTCTTGACGCTGCTCTTCCGTCATCTGCGGCCCCTCATCGAGGCCGGCTACGTATATGTCGCACAACCCCCTCTGTACCGGGTCAAGGTGGGTTCGAAGGTGCACTACCTGAAGGACGATGCCGAGCTGGCCGAGTTCCAGAAGGAGCACCCAAAGGTGCGGCCGACCAGGTTCAAGGGTCTCGGCGAGATGAACGCCCGCGAGTTGTGGGACACCACGATGAACCCCGAGACCAGGACCCTCCTCCAGGTGGAGATGGCCGACGCGGCGAGGGCCGAAGAGGTCTTCGGCACCCTGATGGGCGACGACGTGTCCAGTCGCAAGACGTTCATCCAGCAGAACGCGGACGACGTCAGATTCCTCGACATCTAGGGACCAGATCACATGACCGACGAGCAACGCGCGATGGGCAAGGTGCCCGAGATCGAGATCACCACCGAGATGGAGGCGAGCTTCATCGACTACGCGATGTCGGTGATCGTCTCCCGGGCCCTGCCCGACGTCCGAGACGGGCTGAAGCCCGTGCAGCGTCGGATCATCTACTCGATGTTCGAGAACAACATCAGCCCGACCTCGGCGCACCGGAAGTGCTCCAAGGTGGTGGGTGACGTGATGGGGAACTACCACCCTCACGGCGACCAGGCCATATACGACGCTCTGGTGAGGATGGGCCAGGACTTCTCCATGCGGCACCTGCTCATCGACCCACAAGGGAACTTCGGGTCGATCGACGACCCGCCCGGTGCGGCCCGCTATACCGAGTGCCGTCTCACCAAGCTCTCGACTCACCTTCTCGAGGGAATCAACGAGGACACAGTCGACTTCGTGGAGAACTACTCGGGAGAGCTCCAGCAGCCATCGGTCCTGCCCGCCCGCTTTCCCAACCTCCTGGTCAACGGGTCACAGGGGATCGCCGTCGGCATGGCCACGAACATCCCTCCCCACAACCTGGGAGAGGTGATCGACGCCGCTCTCCACATGGTCGACAACCCGGACGCCACCGCGGAGGAGCTGCTCCAGTTCGTCAAGGGCCCCGACTTCCCGACCGGTGGGTTCCTGGTGGGGACCGCGGGGATCAAGGAGGCGCTGACGACGGGACGGGGCTCGGTCAGGATCCGGGCGGTCTGCGACGTCCAGGAGATCCGCAAGGGGCGCACGGCGATCATCGCAACTCAACTCCCGTATCAGGTGTCGATCGAGCGGATCATGGCCAAGATCAAAGATCTGGTCGACGACAAGAGGATCACGGGCGTGGCGGACACCCGCAACGAGTCCTCGGATCGTGTGGGGACTCGCCTCGTCATCGAGTTGAAGCAGGGAGCGGTTCCCCAGGTGGTCCTGAACCAGCTCTACAAGAACACGCCCCTGCAGGACAGCTTCGGATACAACATGGTCTCGCTCGTCGACGGGGTGCCCCGCACCATGAACATCGCCGAGATGGTCGGGTACTACCTGGACCATCAGATGGAGGTGATCGAGCGCCGCACCCGCTTCCGTCTCGATCAGGCCAAGGCTCGTGCTCACATACTGGAAGGCCTGATCATCGCCGTCGACAACATCGACGAGGTGATCAAGATCATCAGGGGCTCGGCAGACACCCCGGAGGCACGCTCCAACCTCATCGAGACTTTCGACCTCAGTGAGATCCAGGCCAACGCAATCCTCGACATGCCGTTGCGGCGGCTCACCGCTCTCGAGGTCGACAAGCTCCGCACCGAGCTTGCCGAGCTCGAAGCGACCATCGCCGAGTTGGAGGCGATTCTCGCCGATCCCAAGCGACGCTGGTCGATCATCAGGGAGGAGCTGGGAGCAATTCGTGAGACCTACGCCGAAGAGCGTCGCAGCCGCATCATCCCGGACGAGGGCGACCTCAGCCTCGAAGACCTGATCGCCGACGACGAGCTGATCATCAC
>JBAVPF010000396.1:0-3306 GCA_049692815.1 Acidimicrobiia bacterium | reverse complement strand
GATTGTGGGTGATCCTGCGCAGCGAGTCGTTGACAAGCCGGCGTGGAGACATCGTGGTGACGATGCGTCTCGAGATCGCCGGTCCCACCACGGGGAGTGAGGCCACGAGGAGCTGACGGGCGGTCGGCCAGTGGATTCGGGGGTCGGGAAGCCGGGGCGGGGTCGCCGGTGAGACGAGCACCAGGGCCGAGACCAACTCGGGGTGATCGGAGGCGACCATCTCGGAGAGCAGCCCGCCCATCGAGTTGCCGATAACGGTCGCCGGGGCACCGGTGTGCTCGATGAACTCGGCGATGACTTCGCTGTGGGTCTCCAGGGACCAATCCCGCGCCGGAGGGGACAGCCCGAACCCGGGGAGGTCGAAAGCCATCACGTGGCCGAATCGGGTGAGCCCAGGGGCGATCAGATCCCAGTTCTCGATCGAGCCGCCCAGACCGTGCACCAGGACGAGGGAGGGACCGGACCCGCCGTAGTCCCTCCAGTGGACGGTCCCGGTAGGCAGATCCACGTACTCGGACATGAAATCCAGGCTACCGAGCGTCATCGATTAGGCGGAGGCCACGACGTCCGCGGGCCGGCCCGTGTCAGACCCGATCCAAGCGCGCCGATGCGGGCCATGGTGCCCTGTTAGGGTCGCCCCGCCGACGAGGAGCATTGTGACCAGCATCCTTAACGCGACATCGCTCGTAAAGCACTTCGGTGATCTCACCGCCGTCGCAGACGTCAGTTTCGACATAGATCAGGGGGAGACATTCGGGCTTCTCGGGCCGAACGGGGCGGGCAAGACGACGTCCATATCCATGATCGCCGGGCTGCTCGAGCCCGACGGCGGCTCGGTTCAGGTGGACGGCCAGGCGATCACCACGAGAAGCCCGGCCGGCAAAGGGGCGATCGGTCTCGTTCCCCAGGATCTCGCCATCTACCCGGACCTGACTGCAGCCGAGAACCTGAAGTTCTTCGGCCGGCTCTACGGGATGGCCAGCGGCGATCTGGCCAGGCGGGTCGACGAGGTCCTGGAGGTGATCGGTCTGAGCGACCGCAAAGACGACCTGGTCAAGGAGTACTCCGGTGGGATGAAGCGGCGTTTGAACATCGGGATCGGCCTGCTCCATCGTCCCCGGCTGCTGATACTCGACGAGCCCACCGTCGGGGTCGACCCGCAGTCCCGAAACGCCATCCTGGAATCCGTCGAGCACCTCTCGGCCGAGGGGATGGCCGTTCTCTACACGACGCATTACATGGAGGAGGCAGAGAGGCTCTGCGATCGGGTGGCGATCATCGACGAGGGAAAGATCCAGGCCGAGGGCACGAGACGCGATTTGGTCCAACTGGTGGGGGAGAAGGATCGGGTGACGATCGAGGGCAGCGGCGCCCTGGGCGGTGCCGCCGAAGCGGTGAGGGCGATCCAGGGTGTGTCCAAGGCCAGCGCCACCGATCACACGCTCGACATCCTCGCCGATGACGCCTCCTCGATACTTCCCCAGCTGCTGACCTGCGTAACCAGCTCGGGGGGCACCATCTCCGGAGTCGAGGTGGTCGAGCCGAACCTCGAAGCCGTGTTCCTGCATCTGACCGGCAAGGCTCTGCGCGACTGACGTGGGCGCTGCCACGCGTATCGCGGTCAAAGACCTGAAGCTGCGGCTGAGGGATCGCTCGGCGATCATCATCGGGATCATCGCACCCCTGGTCCTCGCTTTCGTCTTCAACGCGATCTTCGGGAGCGCGGGGGACCCCGGGGCGGGCCTCGATCTCCGATTCGGGATGGTCGACCTGGACGGGAGCCAGATCTCGGGCGCCTTCAGCCAGGTCCTGGAGAGCGTCGAGGCCGAGGGAATCCTCACGCTCGATTCCTATCCCGGTCGGGCCGCAGCGGAAGCTGCCATCGACGACGGTGACATCGATGCCTTCTACCTGATCGACGAGGGGTTCGGCCAGGCCGTCATCACCAACTCGTCGCCGACCATTCAGGTGATCGGGGATGTCGACGCTCCCACCTCCACCAACATCGCGTCCTCCATCGCCGAGCAGTACTCGAGCGGTATCGAAGCCACCCAGTTGGCCCTCGCCACCACCGCCGGCCTGAGCGGAACCCCGGTGACCCCGGAGTTCATTGCCTCGCTCCAGGGCGATCCTTCTTCTGCCGCTTTCTCGTACGCATTGGTGGATGAGTCTGCTCAGACCCGCCAGCTCGACGCGACCACCTATTACGCCGCCGGCATGGCGGTGTTCTTCCTCTTTTTCACCGTTCAATACGGCGTGCTCGGCCTGCTCGAGGAGGAGCGGGACGGGACACTCGTCCGGTTGATGGCCGCGCCGATGCAAAGGGCGACGATCGTCGCCGGAAAGGCGATCCTTTCCTTCACCCTCGGTGTCATCTCGATGGGCGTGCTGATCGGGGCGACCTCGCTCGACTTTCTGATGGGCGCCGACTGGGGCGCACCGCTGGGCGTTGCGGCTCTGGTGATCGCGGGGATCCTGGCCGCCGTCGGGGTGATGGGGTTGGTGGCCTCCTTCGCCAGGACGGCCGAGGGGGCGAACAGCCTCGGATCGATCGTCGCGGTCATCCTGGGCATGCTGGGCGGGGCTTTCTTCCCTCTCGGCTCCGGCGACGACTTCCTTTCCAAGCTCTCCTACATCACACCACACGCCTGGTTCCTTCGGGGTCTGGGCGAGCTGGCGGGTGACGCCCCCTGGACCAACGCACTCCCGTCGGCCGGGGCAATGCTCCTGATCGCCGTGGTCACCGGTGCGATCTCATGGGTGTTCCTCAACCGGAGGCTCTCGCAATGAAGATTCTCTCCATTGGCTATTCCAGCATCCGGCGGATGCTCCGCGAGCGGTCGAACATCTTCTTCGTCTTCATCTTCCCGATAGCGATCATCCTGCTGATAGGTCTTCAATTCGGGAGTGGCTTCGACCCGGTCGTGGGTGTCTATCAGGCGGATGAGGGTCAGATCTCGGAGTCGATCGTCAGCGAGCTCGATACCACCGAGGGCCTCGCCACCCGGCCGTTCGAATCGGAGGCCGACCTCTTCGCCGCCGTGGAACGCGGTCGCGTTCAGGCAGGGCTTTCACTTCCGTCGGGCATGGACGATCTCGCCGGCAGCGGAGATCAGCTCGAGATCGGTTTCGTCGCCCGCCCCGATGGCGCCGGACCGCAGATGCAGTCATTGGTCGGGGCGGTGATCGCCGACGTCATGCGACCCGTCGGCGCGGCCCAGTTCGCCGGGTCGGAGACAGGGTCCCCATTCGATCAATCTCTGGCCATGGCGGATCAGTTGACCGGGGTGGTTCATGGCCCCGCGG
>JBAVPF010000395.1:0-3507 GCA_049692815.1 Acidimicrobiia bacterium | reverse complement strand
GTATAACCGTGTTCATTGCACGTAGGTGCTGAAAAAGGGGTGGCGATGAGAGGCGCGCCGGCCGCCAAACGACCGGGCTCTGCGGCCCATCTGTTTCATCGCTTCTTCGACGTTCTCACGGCTCGCGGTCTGAGCGCCAGTGAGATGGCCGCGGTCAGGGGATGGCTGACACCGGAGCTTCTCGATCTGTTCCTCGCCCAACCCAGGGCGGACCAGCGTCACGGATACGAGGCCGCGTTGCTGGTCATTGCCGGCGGCTCGGGGGACCGTGACGTGATCGTGGCCGCTCTCCTGCACGACGTGGGAAAGCGTCACGCCCGTCTCGGTGTTTTCGCACGGTCGGTGGCTTCGATCCTGATCAGACTCCGTGTCCTGCAGGGACAGCGCGTGCTGGCATATCGTGATCACGGGCTGGTCGGTGCCGGCGAGCTGGCCAGAGCCGGGGCACCGGCGCTGGCCGTCGACTTCGCCATGCATCACCAGGGGGAGCGCCCGTCGTCCATCCCGGAGCCGACCTGGGACCTGTTGGTCGCCGCCGACCAACCCCCAAAGGCATGGGCATCGATCCGGGGATGGATAACCTCGCGGCAACGATGAGCTACCACGTGCGGACGACCGTGTTCGAGGGCCCGCTCGACCTCTTGCTCCAGCTGATCACCAAACACGAGCTGGAGATAAGCGCTGTGGGCCTGACCGGTGTCGTAACCGAGTATCTGGCCTTCGTGGGCGAGATGCGTGAACTCGACATCGAGGTGACCTCCGAGTTCCTCCTCATCGCGGCGACCCTGGTGCAGATCAAGGGACAGTCACTGCTGCCAACGCGGTCGGACCTCGACCTGGACGAGGAGCTGGCTCTGGCCGAGGAGAGAGACAGACTGCTGGCCCGGCTGCTGGCGTCGGTCACCTTCAAAGACGTTGCTGCGGTCCTCCGACGGCGTCTCCAGGAGGGGAACCGATACGTACCCCGGGTGTCGGGGCTCGACCAGGAGATCGCCATCCCGGCACCGGTGGTGGACATCCCGGTCTTGGCCGAGGACCTCTCCTCGATTGCGGCGAGGGTGTTCGCCAGACATGAGCTCGAACCGGACCTCGACCACCTCGATCTCGACCTGCCCAGCGTCGAATCGGCCATCGCAGACCTCCAGGAGCGTCTGAGAGCGGAGACGGTCGCATCCTTCGAGGACCTGGTGGAGCATTGCCGCAGACCGGTCGACGTGGCCGCCTATTTCCTGGCGCTGCTGGAGATGGCCCGCTGGGGGCTGATCGAAGTGTCTCAGGCAGATTGGGCCGCAGAGATAGAAGTGCGTCGTCTCGAGGACGGCGCCATCGACCTGACTTCGGAGTGGTCATGAACTCATCGGAGCCCCTATGAAGGACCTGGCCGCCCTCGAAGCCGTCTTGTTCGTCACCGAGCACCCCGTCCCCACCAGTGAGCTGGCCGAGGTGCTCGAGCTGTCAACCGGTGCGGTGCAAGAGTTGCTCGCCGAGCTGGGAGAGGAGCTGGCTGCCAGGGAGTCGGGGCTGGTGCTGCGGGAGGTGGCCGGGGGATGGCGTCTCTACAGCCATCCGGACGCCTATCCCTATCTGGAGCGTTTCACGTCGACGGCCACCTCACGCAAGATGTCTGCCGCCGCCTTGGAAACCCTGGCCGTGGTCGCCTACCGGCAGCCGGTCTCACGCAGCCAGATATCGGAGATTCGGGGTGTGGACTCCGATTCGTCGGTACGGACCTTGGAGCGTCTCGGGCTGATCGAGGAGACGGCCCGGCTCAGTATCCCGGGCAACCCTGCCGTCTACTCCACCAGCGACCTGTTCCTCGAGAAGCTGGGGCTGGGCGACCTCTCCGAGCTGCCACCGCTGGCCGACCACGTGCCGCCTGCCGGTTTCGTCGACACGCTCGAGGAGTCCCTTCGCCCGGGCACTGCCTCTCTCGACGACTAGTCCGGTGGCGGAACGCATCCGCATCCAGAAGGCGATCGCACATGCCGGTCTCATGTCACGGCGCGCCGCCGAAGAGGCCATCAGCGAAGGAAGGGTTCGTGTCGGAGGGAAGGTCGCCGTGCTCGGTGACCGCGTCGACCCGGAGAAGGATCTGCTGACACTGGACGGGGCCCCGGTGCCGCTGGCGGCCGGCCTGGAGACGTATCTGCTCTACAAGCCGCTCGGCGTGATCAGCAGCGCCAGTGACCCTCACGGGCGTCAGACCGTCGTCGACCTGATCGACTCCCCGCAGCGTCTCTATCCGGTGGGCCGTCTCGACGCCGACAGCGAAGGGCTCATCCTGGTCTCCAACGACGGCGAGCTGACCGACCGGGTGACCCATCCCCGCTTCGGGATCACCAAGACCTATCTGGCGGAAGTGCGGGGACGGCCCAAGCAGGCCACACTGCGGTCCCTCACCACGGGGATCGACCTCGACGACGGCCCGGCCCGAGCCCAATCGGCCCGTGTCGTCGAGAGCCACGGCTCGAGAGCCATCGTGGAGCTGGTGATGGTTGAGGGCAGGAACCGTGAGGTGCGACGCATGCTGGACGTGGTGGGCCATGAGGTGACGAGGCTGGTGAGGACGGCGATCGGGCCCATCACCGACCAGAGCCTCAAACCGGGGGAGTCCCGTCGTCTGGCCCCGTCGGAGATCCAGAGGCTGCTGAGCGGGCCATGACGGGTGATTCACGTGATGTGCGGCCCCTGGAGGCCCCGGTCGACACCACGGTGAGACTCCCCGGGTCGAAGTCGGAGACGATCCGGGCACTGGCCGCCGCGGCCCTGGCCGACGGGCGATCACATGTCTACGCCGGCCTCCATGCCGACGACCCGGCGGCGATGGCAGGTGCCATCGGCGCATTCGGGGTGGCGGTGAACACCACGGTCGAGCCCTGGACGGTCGACGGCCGGGCCGGCCGTCTCGACGCCCCGGACCGCGTGGTGGACGTCAACGAGTCGGGTCTGACCGCACGGATCGTGCTGGCCATGGCGGCCTCCCTCGACGGTTCGACAACGATCGCGGGCCGGGGCCGGCTCCCGGAGAGACCCATGGGCGGGCTGGTGGAGTGTCTTCGCGGCCTCGGCGTGGAGATCGACGGTGACCGGCTGCCGCTGACGGTCACCGGGCGTGGCCATCTCTGGGGCGGGGACGTCGAGGTCGACTGTTCGGAGTCGAGCCAGCACGCCACTGCGCTGATGCTGGTCGCACCGATGATGCACGAACCTTGCCGACTCGAGATTCTCGGCCTCCAGGGGTCGGCCGGCTATCTGGAGGTCACCGGGGCGATGATGCGACGCTTCGGGGCCGAGGTGTCACGGACGGTGACCGGTTATGAGATCGGCAACGGGGGATACCGCCCGGGGGACATCGTCATCGAGCCGGACGCATCGGCTGCCGTCTATCCGATGGTGGCGGCCGCCATCACCGGGGGCAGGGTCAGGATCGAGGGGCTGGGACAGGACTCCCGTCAACCCGACATGCGCATCGCCCACGTCCTCGACGAGATGGGGTGTGCGGTGGAG
>JBAVPF010000394.1:0-2331 GCA_049692815.1 Acidimicrobiia bacterium | reverse complement strand
CGCGTACCCAGCGTTCACAGAACGGGCTAGTTCGAGATGGAGCTGAACAGATGAGTGAGAGCAACGGAGCCGTGGGCCGGATCGTCAAGGTGGCAGGCCCGGTAGTGGACATCGAGTTCCCGCCCGACGGCCTCCCCGAGATCCTCAATGCGGTCGAGATCTACTTCAGCCTCGGCGGAGACGACCACAAGGTGATCGCCGAAGTGGCACAGCATCTCGGTGGGTCCAAGGTGCGGGCAATCGCCATGGCACCGACCGACGGGATGACCCGCGGTGCCGAGGTTCACGACACCGGCTCGCCGATAACCGTCCCGGTCGGGGACCAGACTCTGGGCCACATCTTCAACGTCTGGGGCGACTCGCTCGATGCTCCCGAGATGGACTTCTCCGAGCCCCGCTGGCCGATCCATCGCACTCCACCCGCGTTCGAGGACGTGGAGCCGCAAAAGACCGTCTTCGAGACGGGCATCAAGGTCCTCGACTTGATCTGCCCCTATCTCCAGGGTGGGAAGATCGGTCTGTTCGGTGGTGCCGGTGTGGGCAAGACCGTGCTCATCCAGGAGATGATCAACCGTGTCGCCACCCAGCACGGTGGTGTCTCGGTGTTCGCCGGAGTCGGCGAGCGCACACGTGAGGGCAACGACCTCTTCCTCGAGATGCAGGACTCCGGGGTCATCGACAAGGCGGCGCTCACCTTCGGCCAGATGGACGAGCCGCCCGGGGTTCGTCTCCGTGTCGCCCTCTCGGCGCTGACGATGGCCGAGTACTTCCGGGACGTGCAGGGCCAGGACGTGCTCCTGTTCATCGACAACATCTTCCGTTTCACTCAGGCGGGCTCCGAGGTGTCCACCCTTCTCGGGCGCATGCCGTCGGAGGTGGGCTACCAGCCCAACCTCGCCGACGAGATGGGCTTCCTCCAGGAGAGGATCACATCGCTGAAGGGCCGGTCGATCACGTCGCTTCAGGCCATCTACGTGCCGGCCGACGACATCACCGACCCTGCGCCCCACACCGCGTTCGCCCACCTCGATGCGACGACCGTGTTGTCGCGTCCACTCACCGCTCTGGGCATCTACCCGGCGGTGGATCCGCTCGATTCGACCAGTCGTGCCCTCGACCCCCAGATCGTGGGTGAGGACCACTACTTCGTTGCCACCGAGGTGCAGCGCATCCTGCAGCGGTACAAGGACCTCCAGGACATCATCGCCATCCTCGGCATCGACGAGCTGTCCGAGGAGGACAAGCTGCTGGTCGCCCGGGCACGCAAGATCCAGCGCTTCCTGGCGCAGCCGATGTTCGTGGCGGAGCAGTTCACCGGTCAGGAGGGCATCTACACACCCCTCGAGGAGACGATCGCCTCGTTCCGTGCGGTGATCGACGGCGACATGGATCGCTTTCCGGAGCAGGCGTTCTACATGGTGGGCGGTCGCGAGGACGTGGAGCGACGCGCCGGAGAGATGGCGGGAGAGGCCGCTTGATAGTGGCCACTTTGATCGCGGCGGACTTCGGCCGTGGCCTCGGTCTGGCTTCTCGCTCGTGCAAGCTGAGCGTGACCTCACAGCCACGGCCGAACAGACGCCGGTCCGCCGCAGCTTCCGCGCCCGTTGGAGGCTGTGACGTTGGCTAAGCCATTCCATGTCGACGTGGTCTCTCCGGAGGCGACCGTGTGGAGCGGGGAGGCGACGTTCGTGGTCGCCCGAACACCTGACGGTGAGATCGGCATATTGGCCGATCACGAGCCGGTGATGGGGGCTCTGGCCACGGGCTCAGTGGTGATCGAGTCGGAGTCGGGCGAGAGGACCGCGATCGGGGTCCACGGCGGGTTCATCCAGGTGTTGGACAATCAGGTCACCCTGATCACGGATCGCGCCGAGATCGCCACCGACATGGAGGCGGCCAAAGCGGTGGCAGCGACCTTCGCCGAGATCGCAGAGACCGAGTAGACGACAACCGCCCCGCTGTCGATCCGGGACCGATCAGCCGGCCTCCGACCCCAAACCGTCGGCGAAAGCATCGACCGCCCTGGGCAGGCCGCTTCCGACCGCTCCCGCCACGACAGGGAAGAACATCGTCGACAGTAAGCCGACACTCTCCACGTGGAGGTCGACCTCGATCTCGGTCCCGACGCTCGTGGAGGCAAGCCGCACTTCCAACGTCCCTGTCACCTCCGAGTTCTCTATTCGCCAGCCCATGACACGGCCCTCTTCGCGTGTCGCCGGCGTGGCCACGCCGAGATACCGCTTCCCCGCGGCCATCGTCTCGAAGGAGAAGCCGACGAGCCGATCGTCATCGAAGACAGGGTCGAACACGCGGTCGACCACACCGATGTTC
>JBAVPF010000393.1:0-6037 GCA_049692815.1 Acidimicrobiia bacterium | reverse complement strand
ATCCTGGACCGACTCGGAAGTCACGCCGAAACCGTGGTCTCCATCGGCACGTCCAGACCGCCGCTCCGTGACGTTATCGGCGGGATGCTCCGCCATGAGGATGGGGATCAATCCAAATGAGCTGGGTTCGGACCATGCGAAATCGAATACGACGCGCTCTTCAGATTGCGAGTGCATTCGTCCGCATCGACTACATCGACACGATGAACTATCCCCTCGCCCTGGTGATGCGGGCACTCTCGTCTTTCGTCCCGATCGTCACTTTCTACTTCGTCTCCGGTCTGGTGAGCGACAACGGACCGGATGTCGCCGGCGACTACTACACCTTCGTCGTGATCGGCATCGTGACCATGGGGCTCCTCGCCGCCACGCTGAATTCGTTCGGGAACCTGATGCTCCGGTACACGCAGGAGGGACAGCTCGAGATGTTTCTGGTGGAGCCGATTCGGTGGCGAGTCTTGCCCTTCGTGATGATTCC
Organism: Acidimicrobiia bacterium; assembly: GCA_049692815.1. Lineage (GTDB taxonomy): Bacteria > Actinomycetota > Acidimicrobiia > Spongiisociales > ZC4RG35 > JANQRA01. The sequence continues at coordinate 5,559 of JBAVPF010000393.1, read as the reverse complement.
CTGGCAAGCCCTCCTCGCTGTAGCGACGGCCATACTCATGCTCGCGCTCACTCTCTTGCTCGGTGCCGAGTACGAGCTGTCCGGGGTCCCTGCCGCGATCTTGATCGTCCTGCTCGGCCTCGCATCGACGCTCGCGATCGGGATACTGGGAGCTTCGATCAAAGTCTTGTCCAAGAGAGCAGACCCGGTGCTATCGCTCTACACCATCGCCGCCTCGGTGCTGTCAGGAGCCTTCTACCCACTAGAAGAGCTCCCGGGCTGGCTCCGAGCGTTCTCATGGTTGATCCCCCACACGTACGTCATCCAGGCTCTTAGGAGGACCTTGATGCCGGCGGGCGGCGCATTATCTGGTCCGACGGCCAGTCAAGCCGTCCTCGCCCTTTCAGCCTTCTGCGTGATCTTGTATCCGATCTCGATGTGGACCTTCGGCCGACTCCTGGAGCAAGGTCGGAAGATCGGCGCTCTCAGCGGGTACTAGCTCGTGCGGCCAGCGGTCAATCCCCCTCCGCCGGACCATGGTCATGAACCCAACCCGCCACGACCAGGCCGTCGGTGACCGCACTCCGCGTGACCGCCGTCACGGTTGCCACCACACACAGCGCTGCCGTCCCCAGCACGAGGTACATGACCAAGAGCTGAACCGCCACGGCCTGCACCGGCTCGACACCCGCCAGAAGGAGCCCGGTCATGGCACCGGGGAGGGCAATCAGCCCAACGACCTTCGTCCTCTCGACCTGTGGTATCAGTGACGACCTCGCCGTACGGGGCCCCAGGAATCTGACTATCGCCCGCCGATCCAGGCCGAGGGACAGAAGGGCATCGAGCTCACCGACACGATCCCGGCACAGCTGCACCGATTGGCTGACTCCGAGAACAGCGGACGGGACCGCGTTTCCGATGGTGATCCCGGCGATCACGACGAGCGACACCGGGTCGTACTCGATCACACCGAACCCGAAGACGACCACGATGGAGATGAGGGCCGACCCGACCACGGCCCCGGTCGTGACCATTGCCAGACGTGGAATGTGGTGCCCGGCCCGCCGCACGACCACGACACTCGCCACGGCGGACATCACGAGGACCCAGAGCCATGCCCAGTAGACGGCGCCGGTCGACTGGAAGATGAATGCGAACACCACTCCGACTCCGAGGAGCTGAACGGCGGCCCGCACCGAGGCCACGATGAGTTGTCGCTCGATGCGAAGACCAAGCCACCATGCCAGACCCATTGTCAGCAGGACCAACGACAACGAGGCGAGGACGACCGGGAGCGTCGTCGCGTCCGCCGGCAGAGACTGAGCAAACACCAGCACGGTCGACACGCTAGGCCGGCCCGGGTGCCCTGATCGACAGAGTCCGGTCTCGAATTGCCAGGACGGAACACCAATGTTAGAAACTAACACTGCATGGCCATTTCCAGGACCAATCGCACCCGAAGGCGACTCCAAGAGGAGGCGGTGAGGCTCTTCGCCTCCAGGGGTTATCACAACGTAACGGTCGAAGAGGTCGCCAGATCGGCCGGTGTCTCCCACATGACCTTTTTTCGCCACTTCCCCACCAAGGCGTCGGTGCTGGTCGACGATCCATACGACCCGATCATCGGTGAGACGGTCGCAGGGACCGACCCGTCGCTACCACCTCTGGAGCGAGTGAGGATCGGCCTGACCAGGTCATGGTCGAGCCTCGACGAGCCCGATGACGAGCTCATCCGTGCCCGCTTCCGCATCCTCACCGAGAACGAAGACATCGTCGCCCACGCGTGGAGCAACAACCAGCGCACCGAACAGGTGATCATCGACGCTCTCGTGGCCAGCGGCGTCACCAAGCTCGAAGCCCGGGTCGCTGCCGGCGCAGTCATCGGAGCTCTCACCGCGGCCCTGCTCGACTGGGCCGAATCCGACGACTCGGGCAGGCTCGGCGACCGGGTTCGGGAGACTCTCGAGCTTCTCGCCCCGTCCGGGGAGGGAGATGGGACATGAAACCCGGTGACGTCGTTCGCATGGAGGCTCGGTCGCTCGTCCGCCACTACGGCGAGGAGCACGCCGTCGATGGGATCGACCTCCAGGTTCGCTCAGGCGAGATCCACGCCATCGTCGGGCTCAACGGGGCAGGAAAGACGACTCTGATGCGCCTATTGCTGGGCATGATCTCACCGACGTCAGGCCAGGCGCTGATCGACGGCGTCGACGTGGGATCGGCGGCCCCCGACACCTGGAGAGTGGTGGGCTGTCTGATCGAGACTCCGTTCGCCTACCCGGAGCTGACGGTGCGTGAGAACCTCTTCTCTGCCGCACTCCTGCACGGCATGGAGCGGGACCTCATCGGAGATGCGGTAGATCGAGTCATCGACGAGTTCGAGCTGACCCACTGGAAGGAGCGACGGTCCAGAACTTTGTCACTCGGCAATAGGCAGCGGCTCGGCCTGGCAACGTCGATGATCCACGATCCTTCGATCCTCGTCCTCGACGAGCCGGCCAACTCCCTCGACCCGGCCGGTGTCGTGTTCATCCGCGACCTCCTTCGCCGGACGGCGGAGGGAGGCACGGCCGTCCTCGTCTCCAGTCATCACCTCGACCAGCTGGCGCGTGTGGCCGACCGCATCTCCCTGCTCCATCGGGGACGAATCGTCGGGACTCTCGACCCGCGAGGGATTGATCTGGAACGTCAGTTCTTCGACGAGATATACCGGGTCGACCAGGAGAGCGCCCTCAGATGAGGCGAGCTTTGACGGTCGAGGTCCTCAAGATGCGGCGCTCCCCGGTCGTGGTCATCGCCAGTGTGCTCATCGTGCTCCTGGTCCCTCTGCTCTGCGTCGGGTTCCTCGCGGTGGCCGAGAGCGGCGGCGCCGGGGCAGCGGCGCTGAAGGCACAGGCGATGGTCGTCGGCGAAGGATGGGACGGCTACCTGGGACTCCTGGCCCAGATGATCGCCGTTGCGATGTTCATCGGCCCGGGGGTTGTGGTCGCCTGGGCCTTTGGCCGTGAGTTCTCCGACCGGACCTTCCCTTCGCTCTTCGCCCTGCCGGTGTCCAAAGGCTCCACCGCCACCGCCAAGTTCCTCGTGCTCCTCGCCTGGGGCACGGCCCTGACGGTGCTGTTGCTGGTGGTGTCGGTTCTCGCCGGCCTGATCACCGATGTCGGGCCGATACGACCGGCAGATCTCGTCGCTCCCCTGACCCGGCTTGCCGTGGCCGGCATCCTCACCGTGGTCATAGCAATGACCATCGGTCTCGTGGCCAGCCTGGGCCGCGGCTACCTGCCGGCGATCGGTGCGATCATCCTCCTGACCATGGCTGCCCAGGTCTCTGTCCTGTTCGGGACGGGTGGCTGGTTCCCCTATGCCGCACCCGGGCTGTTCGCGATCGGAGAAGCCGCCGGGGCGGCCCACGTCAACGCGGTCCAACTTCTGCTCGTACCACTCACCTCCGTGATCGTGGCGTGGCTGACGGTGCGCTGGTGGGAGCGGGCCGAGGTCGACTGACCTCGATCACCCTCTTGGCAACGTCATCCTTCTACTGCAGGCTGAACGGCGGGTACTCGTCTGTCACCAGGAGAAACGCGTATGCCTCGACACGCAGAGACCAGCGACCGACTCCGACCACGAAGTCAAACAGTCCACGGGGATAGCGACCCGTGAACAGGATGGCGAACCAGGCGATGAGCACGACTATCACGGCAACCGGGATCAGGACCGCGAGCACTACGTAGTGGGGAATGGCCAAGAACCACTTCACCAGCGGGAGCCACTGATTGAGGTCCTGCTCTGCGTCCGGATAATCGATGTCGAGATGGACCGACTGCTCGTCGACGGTAGACGGGTACTTGTCGGTGAGAAGCGCCATATAGGCGCCGACCCTGGACCCGAATCGGGCGAACTCCCGGGCGAAGTCGAACCACCAGCGCGGGTATCGCCGACGGAACACGATCATCAGGGCGGTCGCCACGGCCAGGCCGCCGGCGATGCCCCCTCCACTCCTCGTCACCTTGGAAACGGTCTCGCCTGCCTCGGTGATGATCGTCACCGTCTCGCTGCTGGTCGCAGTGAGGAGAGAGACGATGATGAGAATCGGGATTGCCCACAAGAGTCTGAAGAACGTGGTGACTCTGTCGAGTCTCTCGGGATAGTCGATGTCCAGACGCGCCGCGTAGGACGACGTTGGCGATGTTGTCATTTGGTGCCTCCTAGATGCCTTTCTCTGAAACTACGCGCAGACCTGATGACCGCGCCCACGTCACGCTTCACAAGCAAGAGTCCCGATGAGATCGATGGCCACGTCAAACTGATCGGGTGCTGCGAAGGTGCCCGGGCTTCGATTCCAGCAATCATCGGGAGCGGCCAGGCTCCGCCACCACGTCGTCGATTCTGACGGACAGGCAGCCACCTGTGCAGGGTCTTCCGTCTGTAAACGGGCGAGGCTGCCGGCCTCAGTCGGATCTGGGCTGTCTACCCATCGTGAAGAACTCGGGATTGGGTTGGAGGTCGAGGAGATGAGCCATCCTGTTGGACAGGGCGAAGAATGCGGTGACCGACCCGATGTCCCAGACGTCATCGTCGTCGAACCCCGCCTCTCGGAGCCGGTCGATGTCTGGCTCGCCTATCTCCTCGGGTGTCCGGGCGAGACGTATCGCGAAGTCGAGCATGACTCGCTGGCGATCGGTCACAGGCGCGGTACGCCAGTTGGCGACGATCCGGTCGGCAATCTCGGAGTCCTTGGACCGGACCCGCAGGATTGCACCGTGCGCCACGACACAGTAGAGACAGTCGTTGGCGGCGCTCGTGGCCACCACGATCATCTCCCTCTCGGCCTTGGTCAGCCCCGAATCGCGGTCCATGAGCGCCTCGTGGTAGTCGAGGAAGGCCGCCAGCTCCGACGGCCGGTGGATCATCGAGAGAAAGACATTGGGAACGAAACCCGAGCGCTCGGCGATGGGCTCGATGCGCTGCCTCAGCTCTGCGGGGAGATCGGCCAGTGTCCCTACGGCGAATCGACTGATTGGCATGTGCTCACCGTACTGCGTCTCGAGACCACCGATCCCTGAGCCGACCCGGTCGCCAGGGCCCTCATCAGGATGTCTCCAGGTCCGGAGCAGGCACTCCCGGCACGTAGCGGAGCAGCCCGCGCTGCCAACGCGCCACCACGACGACCAGGACCGAACAGGCCAGACCACCGATGATCGCTGCCAGCGCCTCACCGGTGAGACTGGCCACGCTCCCCAAGATCAGGGTTCCGAGTTGGGGGCCTCCGGCGACCACGACGATGAAGACACCCTGAAGACGACCGAGCAGGGCGTCGGGTGTCTCGACTTGAAGGATGGTGGTGCGGAAGACGGCGCTGACCGTGTCGGCCGCACCGGCTCCCACCAGCAGCAACGTCGCCGGCCAGAGCGCCCAATTGGCAGAATCTGCCGGGCCCGGCCCGGGAGCGCCCAAGACGACGAACCCAAAGGCGGCCACGAAGGCACCCCAGATGGCGACAGAGACCACGATGGCTCGTCCCTGTCTTCGGATCTGACCGAGCCGACCGGAGAAGAGGCCGCCGAGGAGTGTCCCCACCGC
>JBAVPF010000392.1:0-15140 GCA_049692815.1 Acidimicrobiia bacterium | reverse complement strand
GTGCCCTCGGCATGACCGGCGCCATCGGGACCCGCGGCGAGGTGGCCGACGGGCGGTACACGGGCCGGCTCGACGGCCCGTTCATCTACGGCGCCGGCAAGGCCCAGGCGATAGAGAAGCTGGCCTCCGACCGCGGCTACGACCTGAAGCTCAGCTACGCCTACTCGGACTCCGTCTCCGACCTCCCAATGATGGAGCTGGTCGGCCATCCGGTGGCCGTCAACCCCGACTCCGAGCTCGACAGGCTCGCCCACGAGCGGGGCTGGCCGATCGTGATCTTCGCCCGACGCACCAAACAGGCCTTCGCCCTCAGCGGCGCAATGGTCGGGACCATCGGAGCGGCGACGGTGGCCTATCTGATCGGTCGCCGTCACGGCAGGACTGCGGCGCTGGCACAGGTGACACGCTCCACTCTGGAGCCCTGAGACCGGCCTACTGGAGGATGGCGCGCGGCCCGAGAAGCTCCTTCAACTCGGCATAGAGGGCCGAGCGGGGCTCCACCTTGTGGTCGTCGCCGAGTTTGAGGACCTTGGTGTCTCCGTTGTCGGAGAGGTTGAGGAAGACGGTGGCCGACCCCGGGTGGTTCCGCAGTATGTGTTTCAGGCTGGTCACCACCTCAGGTGTGAGACGCTGCGACTCGACGGCGAGCCGGACGGTGGTGTCGTCTCGTATCGTCAGCTCCCTGATCTCCCTGGCGACGACCTTGACATCGTCACCGCGATGGTCGAGATGCCCGGACACCACCAGCACTGCATCCTCGACGATCAACGGGCCGAACTCGTTCACCGTCCTGGGAAAGGCGATCACCTCGACCGATCCCCCCAGATCCTCCAGTTGGAAGAAGAGCATCGGATCACCGTTCTTGGTCCAGCGCCGGGTGATGGATCCCACGATGCCGCCAACAGACACAGAGGCGCGGTCGGTCATCTCTGGGAGGTCACCGATCGTGGCGGTCGTGGAGGCGGCCAGCGACGGGCCAACAGACAACAGGGGATGATCGGAGACGTAGAGACCCAGCATCTCCTTCTCGAAGGCGAGCTTCACCTTCTGTGACCACTCCTGGTCTGAGATCTCGAAATCGGCCGCGGCCCCCGTCCGCTCCTCACCTGCGAACAGCGAGTACTGGCCCATCTCCTCGTTGCGACGTCTCTCCAGGGTGGCGTCGAGCACCATCTCGTGGGCGAGTGTCAGTCCCTTGCGGCCATGGCCCATCGCATCGAAGGCCCCCGCCTTGATCAGCGACTCGACGGTTCGCTTGTTCAGAGCCGACACGTCGACGCGATTGACGAAGTCGAGAAAGGACTCGAACGGGTCCTCGGAGCGGGCATCGGTGATCTTTTCCACGACACCCTCGCCGACGTTGCGGATGGCCGACAGACCGAACCTGATCTTCCCGTCCTGCACCGTGAAGTCCGACTCACTCCCGTTCACGTCGGGCACCAGCACCTCGATCCCCATCTGACGGCACTCGTTCAGATACACGGCCGTTTTGTCCTTGTTGGACTTGGTGGCGGTGAGCATGGAGGCCATGAACTCGGAGGGGTGGTGGGCCTTGAGGTAAGCCGTCTGATAGGCGACGAGCCCGTAGCCGGCGCTGTGTGACTTGTTGAACCCATAACCAGCGAAGTGCTCGATCAAACGGAACAGCTCACGACCCGTCTCTTCCGGGTGACCCTGCGACACACAGCCGGCGACGAACTTCTCCTCCTCGGCGATCATCACCGACTTGATCTTCTTGCCCATGGCCCGCCGCAGCTCGTCGGCGTCGGCCATCGAGTATCCCGCCATCTCCTGGGCCACGGTCATCACTTGCTCCTGGTACACCATGATCTGATAGGTGTCGGCGAGCTTCTCCGTCAGGGCCTCGTGCAGCTCCTCGATCTTGGCCCTGCCGTTCTTGCGGTCGGCGTAGAGGTTGTGCATGTTGGCGCCCATCGGGCCCGGGCGATACAACGCCACGAGTGCGATGACGTCGTTGAATGAGTCGGGTCTCAACGAGCGGATGAGGGCTCGCATCGCCGTGCCCTCCATCTGGAACACCCCGATGGTGTCGCCACGCTGCAGCAGCTCGAAAGTCTTCTCGTCGTCCAGCGGCAGGTCGTCGACGTCGGGGCGCTCCCCCGTGGTCCGCTCGACCAGCTCGAGACACCGCTCGATGATCGACAATGTGCTCAGGCCGAGGAAGTCCATCTTCAGCAGGCCGAGGTCCTCGACTCCATGCATCTCGAACTGTGTGACGGTCTCCGCGCCCTCCCCTTTTCTCTGGACGGGCACGATGTTCGTGAGCGGCTCGGGTGCGATCACGACCGCCGCGGCGTGTATCGAGTCCTGTCGACGGAGGCCCTCGAGGCCCCGGGCGACGTCGACCACCTCCCTGACCCCGGGATCGGTCTCGTACATCTCCCGCAGGCCCTGGGCATTGTTGTACCAGTCACGGATCTCCGACGCGGCCCCCTGTGCTGGTGCGGTCAACACCTGGTCCAGAGTGGGGTCCTTGCCCAGGATGGAAGGTGGCATCGCCTTGGCCACCCGATCGCCGACGGCATAGGGATGGCCCAGGACGCGTGCCGCGTCACGGATCGCCTGCTTTCCCTTGATCGTGGAGAACGTGATGATCTGAGCGACCTGATCCTGTCCGTACTTCTCGGCGGCGTATCGAATCATGTCGCCCCGATACCGATCGTCGAAGTCCATGTCGATATCGGGCATCGACTTGCGACCTGGGTTGAGGAACCGCTCGAAGATGAGCCCGTAGTGGAGAGGGTCGATGTCGGTGATACGCAACGCATATGACACGATCGAGCCGGCGGCCGACCCGCGACCGGGGCCGACCCTGATCCCGTTCTCTCTGGCATGGCGGATCAGGTCCCACACGATCAGGAAGTAGGCGGGGAAGCCCATCTCCTCGATGATCTTCAGCTCGTGCTCAACCCGCTCCCAGACCTCGGGCCCGGGATCTCTCCCATAGCGATCCCGGGTGCCCTCCTCGACCAGCCGACGGAGATAGGTGACCTCGGTCTCCCCTCCCGGCACGGGGAAATGGGGCAGGAGGATGTTGCCGAACTCCAGTGCGACATCGGCCCGCTCCGCGATCCACAGCGTGTTGTCCACCGCACCGGGGAAGCGCTCCTGTGGAAAGAGCCGCCGCATGTCCTCTGCCGACTTGAGATAGTGCTCAGAGCCCTCGAACCGGAGCCGGCCCGGCTCGTTGCGAAGGCTCCCTGTTTGGATGCAGAGCAAGGCGTCGTGGGCGTCGTGCTCCTCACGACGGGTGTAGTGGGCGTCGTTGGTGGCCAGCAGCGGCGCGTCGACCCGCCGAGCCACCTCGAGCAGGTCGTCCATGATCCGGGTCTGGGCGGCGATCCCATGATCCTGCAGCTCGATGAAGAAATTGTCCGTGCCGAAGATGTCCTGGAACCTGCCGGCCGCGGCCACCGCCGCCTCGAAGTCGCGGGCGGTCCCCTTGTTCCCCTCCTCGGAGACGGCGTCGGGGCCGAGCAACTGTGGCACCAGCCCGCCCAGACACCCCGAAGTGGCGATGATCCCCTCGGAGTGCTCGGTCAGGAGGTCGATGTCCATTCGGGGCTTGTAGTAATAGCCCTCCAGGTAGGACTTCGAGGAGAGTTGGAGCAGGTTGCGATACCCGACCTCGTTCTCGGCCAGCAGGATCATGTGGTATCGCTTGTTCTGGTCGGCCGGAGGGCGATCGAAACGGGAACCGTCCGTGAAGTAGGCCTCTATTCCGATGATGGGCTTGATCTCGTGGGCCCGCGCCGCCTTGACGAAGTCGACCACCCCGTAGAGGTTCCCGTGGTCGGTGATGGCGATCGCCGGCTGGCCCATGGTGGCGGCCTGTGCCACCACGTCCTTGATTCGCGCCGCACCGTCTAAGAGTGAGTACTCGGTGTGGAGATGGAGGTGGGCGAATGACACTTTCGGGGTGGCCTCGGGAGTTACAGCTGTGTAGTTCCGGACTCTAACCCTCGTGTCAACGACCCCGCAGCCGAGACGGCCAGAGCGCGAAAACTGCTCCTGTCAGAGGACGAGCACAACGACCACCGCCAGGACCGCTATGGCGCCGGCGACGGCGACCCGTGCGCGCTCGGCGTTGGGGCGGCTAACCCGGGACCACAGCTCCCCGATCACGAAGCCGGCGATGAGACCACCGAGGTGTGCCTGCCAGGCGATCCCCCGGATGATGAACGGCAAGGCCGCATTCAGGAGGAGAAGGAACATGATCTGTCGGAGCAGCGCCCGCCCATGGATCGTGTTGCGTCTCCGGACGGCCCAGTTCATCCAGATGCCGAACAGCCCGAAAATGGCGCCCGAGGCACCGACCGCCACCGGAGCGTTCGGACCGCCCATCACGTACATGAAGGCACCGCCTGCCGCGGCCGAGGCCAGGAAGGCCGTGACGAAGGGCCAGGTCCCGACACCGCGCTCGATCTGTGGCCCCAGTACCCAGAGAGCCCACATGTTGAAGAGTATGTGGGTGATGGAGGCGTGCAAGAGGATAGGGGTGAAGAGCCGCCACCACTCTCCCTGGGCGACGAGAGCATTGTCCTGCCACAGGAGCGGGTAGAGAGTGTTGCGCAATCCTCCGAAGGAGGAGATGAAGTACACGAAGACGGCGAGGCCTATGAATGTCATCGTCGCCGGGGCTCCCGCCGATCGCGACCTCCTCGGACCGGTTGGGATGACCCGCTGGGTCCCCTCTTCCCGCACGCATTCGGGGCATCTCTGGCCGACTGAGGCATCGATAGAGCAAGCAGCGCAGATGGGCCGATTGCAGCGACTGCAACGGAGCAGTGTCTGACGATCTGGGTGGCGGTAGCAGACCGGTGCGGCTGTCGTGGGATCCTGGGTCATTGGAGGTACAGGGTATGAAGCATGGGGTATTAGGACTGTCGTCCCAGGAACGTAGACAGATCGTCGGGTAGTGGGGATTCGACCTCCAACCGCTCTCCTGTGACCGGGTGATCAAACTCGAGGCTCGTGGCGTGGAGGAAGATGCGCGGCGGATCCAGGTCACGCCGAATCGCGCCGTAAGGCCAATCCCCCACGACCGGGTGGCCGATGGCGGCCATGTGCACTCGGATCTGATGGGTGCGCCCGGTGTCGAGTCGCACCGTCAGAAGGGAGACGTCCGAGCCCGTGTAGTGGTGTGCCACTTCGTAGTGGGTGCGCGCATGACGACCCCCCGGCGCGACCATCTGTCGTGTCGGCCGTGACGGGTCGCGAGCGATGGGCGCGTCGACGGTCCCGGTGGGGGCGTCCATGCTCCCCTCGACCAGCGCCGTGTAGATGCGGGACATCTCGCGCCGTCTCAGCTGGCTGCTCAGATCCTCGAATGCTTCTGGGGTCCGCGCCACGCAGAGCAGACCGGAAGTGCCCTTGTCGAGGCGATGCACCAGGCCCCACCGTCCGGCGGACCCGACACCGACCAGCTCCGGGTACCTATCGATCAGGCCGGCCACGAGGGTGCCCCCACGCCGGCCGCTGCCGGGATGGACGACTACACCGGCCGGCTTGTCGACGACGATCACCGAGTCGTCCTCGTGAAGAACGCCAAATGCAACCTTCTCTGGGACGAGGATCTGCGGCCCTCCCGGCGCCCGGCAACGGATGACCTGGCCCGATCGCACCCTCTGCGACGGCGTGACGGGCTCTTGGTCCACCTCCACTCCTTCCGCGATCAGGGCCGAGGCCCGGGCCCGGCTCAGCCCGAGAAGCTCCGCAACCGCCTTGTCCACCCGGGCCCCGTCGAGCCCCTCGGGCACCTCGACCGCTACCTGTTCCACCATGCGAGCAGGACGAGAAGTGCGACTGCGACCGAAACCGAGGCGTCGGCGATGTTGAAGGTGGGGATGAACCAGAGGTTGATCCAGTCGATCACGGCTCCGTCGATCAGCCCGTCGCCTCTGGCGAACCGGTCCACGAGGTTTCCCACCGCTCCACCCACCACCAGCCCCAGTGCCAGCAGCTCTCCACGGGGTCGGGGTCGGGAGAGCGCAAACAGGACGAAGCCGGTGACGACCATGGCGGCGACTGCAATGACGGTCCCACCCCCACGGAAGGAGCCGAAGGCGCCACCCGGGTTCTCCACGTAGGTGAAACCGAGAAAGCCCCCCAAGAGCTCCACCGGCTCTCCTCTGAAGTGGGTAGCGGCGTAGCGCTTGGTCAGGAGGTCGACCGTGACGACCGCGGCAGCCACTCCCAGGGCGGTGGCGTAGCGTCGTATCAAGAGGCTCGGGAAGCGCAGGTCACACAGACGGTCGAATACGGGAGCACGTCGAGACGCTCGACCGGTATGGAGTTGCCACAGGATTCACAAATCCCGTATGTGCCGGCGTCTATCCGGGCGAGTGCGCGGTTCGCCTTGTCGAGGAGGTCCAGGGTGTTCTGCTCCACCGACAGCTCCTTGGCGTATTCGAGCTTCATCGAGCTCGCCTCGGCGTTGCCAGGATCCGGGCTGCGATCGGACGAGCTCTCGGTCAGCCGAGCCTCCTCGAGATCGCGCTCGTAGTCCTCGATCTGCTCCTCGAGACGCTCTTTGTCTTCTTCGAGCCGCTTCCTGAAGCGCTCCAGTGTGGATTTGGCCAGTTTGCGTGCCATGGTTCACCTCTTGAAAAGGCGGGAAACCCTACCAACGACGATCACTGCAGGCGTAGTTTCCTGCGAACGGTGTCCACGTCATCGCCTCCGGTGACCTGAAACAGCTTGGCCCTACTTCGCATTCCGCTTACCAATGTCACCCGTTGGCCTATCGCGGATTGAAGGACGTGTGCGGCCTCGTCGTTGGCTCGACCTCCCTCCGGGGGTGAGGTCACCCGAAGCTTCAATCTGTCCCCATGCAGCCCATCGATGGCTGCCCGCGACGCCCCGGGGACGACCCACACGCTGACGATCGGTCCGGTCTCACCCTTCTGCACCGGGGAAGTGGGCACGGGATATGACGCTACCCCTTATTACGCTGCCCACCTCGATGAAACCTGGCCCGCAGACCGGACAATTCGCACCACTCGACAGCCAACCCGACCACGACGCCCTCGAGCGCCGCATTCTCGACTGGTGGGACCAGGACGGGACGTTCCAGAAGCTGAGGGAGAGGAACAGCGGGTCGGAGTCATTCAGCTTCATCGACGGGCCGGTCACCGCCAACAAGACACTCGGTGTCCATACCGCTTGGGGCCGCACGCTGAAGGACGTCATCCAGCGCTACAAGGCGGCCCGGGGCTTCGACCTTCGCTATCAGAACGGATTCGACTGCCAGGGTCTGTGGATCGAGGTTGGCGTCGAACAGGAGTTGGGGTTCAACTCGAAGAAGGAGATCGAGGAGTTCGGTCTCGAGGAGTTCGCCCGCCGGTGCCGGGCCAAGGTGGCCTGGTCGGTCGATGAGCTTCGACGGGGGTCGAAGCGGCTGGGAATGTGGATGGACTGGGACCACGACTATCTCACTTTCTCAGACAACAACATCGAGTACATCTGGCGCTTCCTCGCCATGCTCCACGAGCGGGGATGGCTCTACCTCGGCCACCGGTCGACCGAATGGTGCCCTCGATGTGGCACTTCGATCTCCCAGCACGAGATCACTGGTCAATCCGGGGTCTACCAGGAGAAGATCGATCCCTCATTGACCGTACGGTTCCCTCTTGCCCACCGTGACGGTGAGGCGGTACTCATCTGGACGACCACCCCGTGGACCCTGCCGGCGAACGTGTCTGCCGCCGTTCACCCGGAGCACACGTACGGCAAGCGCGCCAACGGCGACTGGGTGGCGGTCGACCTCTTTCCCGACGACGACTTCGTCGAGACTCTTCCAGGGACCGACCTGGTGGGCTGGGCCTACCACGCCCCCTTCGAAGAGTTGCAGGCCGGAGCCGGGGTGGAGCACGAGGTGGTGCCCTGGGACGAGGTCACGATGGACCAGGGCACGGGCATCGTCCACATCGCTCCCGGTGCGGGATCGGAGGATTTCGAGCTCGACCAGGAGTTGGGCCTCGCCGTCCTCGCCCCCGTCGACGGCGCCGGTCGCTTCTACCCCGAGTACGGCTGGCTGGCGGGGATGTCCACCACAGAGGCCCGCGACCCGATCATCGCCGCACTCGAGGAGAAGGGTGTCCTGGTGGCCGCCGACGAGTACCCCCACTCGTATCCGCATTGCTGGCGTTGTGACACCCCGCTCATCTTCCGGGTCGCCGACGACTGGTACATCTCGGTGGACGAGATCCGCCAGCCGCTCAAAGACGCCAACTCGACCGTGGAATGGACACCGGCGTACATGGGCAAGCTCATGGACGACTGGCTCAACAACATGGGTGACTGGAACATCTCACGCCGTCGCTATTACGGGCTGCCTCTGCCCTTCTACCCCTGTGACTGCGGTCATCTCACCGTCATCGGCTCCAAGAAGCAGCTGGAGGAGAAGGCGACGTCCGGCTTCGATCAGCTCGAGGAGCTGCGCCGGCCCTGGATCGACCGTGTGACCATCCGCTGTGACGGCTGCGGCAAGACCGACCTCACCCGGGTCGAGGAAGTGGGAGACGTCTGGCTCGACGCCGGGATCGTCCCCTTCTCCACCCTTGGGTGGGAGAACCCCGAGTGGGTGTCGAAGGGGAATGCCACCGGGGCGGCCAAAGGGCTCACCTATGCCGATCTACCCGACCACGACTACTGGGAGAAGTGGTTCCCTGCGGACTGGGTCACCGAGATGCGGGAGCAGGTGCGTCTCTGGTTCTACTCCCAGCTGTTCATGTCCGTAGCCCTGGTCGGTCGATCTCCCTTCCGCACTGTCCTGGGCTACGAGAAGATGCTCGCCGAGGACGGGAGGGAGATGCACGGCTCCTGGGGCAACCTGATCAGCGCCGAGGAGGCCTTCGAGCGCATGGGCGCCGACGTGATGCGCTGGATGTACTGCGCCCACCCGCCCGATCGGAACCTCTACTTCGGTTACGCCGGGGCGCACGAGGTGCGTCGTCGTTTGCTGACGTTGTGGAACTCGGCCCGGTTCCTGGTCGACTACGGGAACATCGAAGGCTTCGTCCCCACCTACGCCGATCTCGACGGCGGGCCCCGAGACGTCGATCTGACCACCAACGACAGGTGGCTGTTGGCCAGGGCCGCTGAGACGATCGTCGAGGGGGCAAGGAGCCTCGACCGGCTGCGCACCGACGAGTTGACAGCGATCTTCGAGAGCTACCTCGACGACCTGTCGAATTGGTATATCCGGCGCAGTCGCCGCCGGTTCTACGAGTTCGACGAAGCAGCGTTCCGCACGCTCTGGGTCGGTGTGGTCACGGCATTGCGGATCATCGCCCCGGTCATGCCGTTCCTCACCGAGCATCTGTGGTCGAGCCTGGTGGCCAATGCCTGCGAGGAGGCTCCCGAATCGGTCCACCTGGCCGGATGGCCGACGACACCCGACGAGATCGACCATGCCCTGATCGGCGAGATGGAGGCGGTGCGTCACGTCGTGGAGGCAGGACGTCGCGCCCGGATGGACGCCAACATCAAGCTTCGACAACCGATCCGGGAGGTCGTGGTGCGTGGCGCGGATCTCGCCCGCGGCCACGCCGACGAGATCCTCGACGAGCTGCGAGTCAAGAAGATCAGCTTCGACGCTGACACCACCGTCGAGGTGACGGTCAAGCCGAACTTCCCGGTTGCGGGCCCGAGGCTCGGCGCCAAGATCAAGGAAGTGGCCGCTGCGCTGGCCGACGGCGACTACGTGGACCTCGAGGACGGCGGTGTCCGGGTCGTTGGGGAGACGTTGTCACCGGAGGAGGTCGACAGGACCGAACGGGTCATTCTCGACGGTTGGGTGGTCGCCCACGACGGAGCCGTGAGTGTCGCCATCGACCCGACGCTCGACGACGGGCTGATCATGGAGGGAAAGGCCCTGGAGCTGATCCGTCGGTTGAACGAACAGCGCAAGCAGGCCGGTCTGGAGCTGACCGACCGAATTCGGCTACGTCTGCCGCCCCGGGACGGCGAGGTCATCGAGCATCACGGGGATCGGGTGGCACGTGAGGTGCTTGCCACTTCCATCGAGATCGACGACTCGCTCGACGCCCCCGCGATGTCCAGGGACCACGACTTCGCCCACTGACGGCCGCGCTCGGCGGACGGGGCTCAGGTCTCTTCTTCCGCCTCTTCCCCGGCCTCTGTTGCGGTCTCTTCCCCGGTGTCGTCCCCGGAGCCCTCTTCCTCGGCCACGCCGGAATCGAGCTGTAGATCGGCGGTAACACCGTTGAGGATCTCCTCGAGCTCGTCACTGGACTCCTCGATGACCCCGGTCTCCGAAGATGCTTCGTCATCGGTCGGGGTCTCGGGCTCGGTCTCGGTGGTCTCTTCGGAGCCTTCGATGACCGCATCCATCTCGTCGAGCTTGCCGGCCACCTCTCCTGCGAGGACAGCCAGTTCGGCTCGTATCGACGAGACGCGTTCGGCGAGGGCCGCTATCTCCGACTCGGCCTCGGCCTTCTTGGCATCGCGCTCCACGCGCCAGGTGTCGGCCTCGCCACGAGCGTCGTCGACGATCTTCTCCGCCTCTGCCTGGGCGTCTGCGAGCAGTTGGTCGGCTGTCGTATGGGCAGCCACGAGGGCACGGCCGATAGCACTCTCGTCTATCGCCGGCCGTGGCGTCGGCGCGGGCTCTTTCTCCGGCTCGGGCTCGGCGACCGCCTCGGGCTCGGCTACCGACTCGGCAACGGGCTCCGCCGCCACCGGTTCGGGCTCCTTACGGCCTGCAGTCCCCCGAGCCTCCTCGAGCTGGTCATTCAACTCCCTGAGCGTGGCGACGATCTCGTCGAGGAAATCATCGACCTCGTCGAGGTCATAGCCACGCAGGGCAGTCGAGAACGTCTTCTGCTCTACATCTGTTGTGGTCAGCATCTGTGCACCTCTCGATCGGCGGCCAGGTTACGAATGCGAAGCAACGGCGACAAGGATCAGCGTATGAAGCCGATCAGGATCTGGATGCCCAGGAGCAACACGATGGGCGATAGATCGAGTGCGCCGCCGCCGATGCGAATGGGTGGGATCACACGGCGAAGGGGCAAGATCAACGGGTAGATGATCCTGTCGAGAAATGTCCTGAGCCTGCCCAGGGGATGGACCGAAGAGACATGGATCCAGGACAGGATGACCCATGCGAAGACGGCATAGAAGTAAATGGTGAGCAGGGTGACGAGGAGGTCACGCACCGTTCAGTCGATGTCGTCCAGCTGATACGCGCCAAGCGCGGACAGACGTCGCTTTTCGTCACGGCTGAGGGTCACCCTGGGTGGCAGGACGAGCACGAGCCCCTCACCGACTCGTCGCATCGACCCGTCCAGGGCGTAGATCAGCCCCGACGAGAAATCGATCACGCGACGGACGAGGTCCGGATCGGCCTCCCTCATGTCCAGCACCACGGGCACGCGATCTCGCACGCGATCGGCCAGGACTCGAGCATCGGAGAATTCCTCGACCACGAGGATGTCGGACTGGATCTCGACCGGGCGCACCACCGGGCTGACCAACGGAGGCTCGACACGACGTCCCGGCGCTGGATCGGGCGGTTCGACACGTCTCTGCGGGCGGGTCGCCGCACGCGAGGTCGGCGGTGGCTCCACCCTGCGTCCCTCGCTGATGGCCTCCACCGGACGCGACTGGCCCATCGACTCCCCGTAGTGGTTGTTGGCGAGCTCGGCGGCCTCGGCCTCCAGCTGATCCTCGTCCACCAAACCCAGGTACACGAGTGCTTTAGAGAACAGTGAAGACATTCACGCTCCGGTCAATTGCGTGGCCCAAAGATAGCCCGTCCCACTCTTATGATTGAAGCACCTTCCTCGATTGCGACCTCGAAGTCGTCCGTCATGCCCATTGACAACTCGGTGACACCGGGATGTCTCGTGCTCATCTCGTCGCGCAGGTGCCGCAGAGCCTCGAAGTAGGGCCGTGAGTCCTCGGGCCTGGTAGGGATGGGTGGTATCGCCATCAACCCCCGCACGTCGAGTCCCATCCGAGACATCCAATCGAGCGTCTCCCCGACCTCGGACGGGCTCACCCCGGACTTCTGCCCCTCGGCACCCAGGTTCACCTGGAGCAGCACCGGTGGTGCCGTCCCCAGGCCCTTCAGCCAGGCGCCGGCCAACGACCTCCGGTCCATCGAGTGAAGCAGGTGCGTGACCGGCCTCACCAGACGTGCCTTGCGTGACTGCAGCGTGCCGACGAAGTGCCAGCGAATGTCACCCGGCAGCCTGGACGCCTTGTCGGCGAGCTCGTCGGCGCGATTCTCGCCGAAATCGCGGTGGCCCAACCGATAGACACTCTCGATCTCGGCGGGCGTCTTGGTCTTGGAAACGGCGACGAGCGCCACTTCATCGGCGCGCCGTCCTGCTCGCCGGGCCGACTCTGCGACCCGGTCCATCACCTCCTCGTAGCTCATGGCACCCATCCGATCGTCGCCAGACGTCGCGGGTCCTCGTCTCTCCTGTGGCTGAACCAGCCCTCCTCGTGCCGGGTGCACCGGTCGATCTCCCAGAGCTCCACCCCACCGAGCTGATCACGGAGCGCCGCCACCAGGTCGACGGACCTGGTCCCCCATGTGGTCTCCGACCGATACCCATCGAACGAGCGTGACACTTCGGGCCCGACTTCGAAACAGCACGGCCCGATACCGGGCCCGATGGCCCCCCAAACCGGCTCGTGACCGGCCCTCGTCATCTCATCTTTGAGGCTCTGTGCCACTGCGGCGACGGTGCCACGCCAACCGCAATGCGCCACACCGACGGCCTCTGCGGCATGGAGGACGACACCGAAGCAGTCGGCAGTGAAGACCGAGACCGGCAGCCTCTCATCGGCGGTCCAGAGCGCATCGGCCTCGCCTGCGTCGCCAGGACGATCGACACGAACGACGTCCCCACCGTGGACCTGTCGCACGAAAGCCCAATCCCCCGATATCCCCAAGGCCCCGCTGAGACGCCCGCGTGCCAATGGGTCGTGGCGAATGTCGCCGTCGTCGCCCTCGCTGAACGCAGCCCCGTCCCGGCCCGGGGGTCGGATCATCCCTGTACGAAGCTTGGGATGTCCAGGTCGTCATCCCCCGAGTCGAACGGGGTCTCCCCGGTCTCGCGGAAGGTGGGGCGGTTGGGACGCCGACGACCCTCGAAACCGGCTGCGATGACGGTCACCTTCATCTCCTCCCCGAGGTCGTCGTCGATGATGGCCCCGAAGATGATGTCAGCCTCCCCGTCGGCGTGATCGGAGACGACCCTCGCCGCCTCGGTCGCCTCGTGCAGCGTCATCGAGGTAGGGCCGGACACGCTCAACAAGACTCCCTTGGCGCCATCCATCGACGCCTCGAGCATCGGAGACGAGATGGCCCGCTCGGCGGATTGACGAGCCCTGTTCTCACCCGTCGCCCGACCGATACCCATGACCGCGGAGCCGGCGTCGGTCATGATCGTGCGCACGTCGGCGAAGTCCACGTTTATCAGGCCGGGTGTGGTGATCAGGTCGGTGATGCCGGTGACACCGCTCATGAGCACCTCGTCGGCGAGACGGAATGTCTCCGCCATGGGGGCGTCCGGGTCGCCGACATCGAGCAAACGGTCGTTCGGTATCACGATGAGAGTGTCGACGGCGTCCTTCAACCCCTCGATCCCCTGCTCGGCGAACACGGCGCGGCGGCGACCTTCGAAGCCGAAGGGGCGTGTCACCACCCCGACGGTCAGCGCGCCGACGGATCTGGCGACCTCAGCCACCACAGGAGCACCACCTGTGCCGGTCCCCCCACCTTCTCCTGCGGTGATGAAGACCATGTCCGAGCCCTTGAGGACGTCCTCCAACTCGGCGCGATGCTCTTCTGCGGCCGCCCTCCCGATCTCCGGGTTGGCGCCAGCGCCGAGACCGCGGGTCACCTCCCGCCCGATGTCGAGCTTGACGTCCGCGTCACTCATCAGGAGTGCCTGAGCGTCGGTGTTGAGGGCGATGAACTCGACCCCTCTGACACCCGCGTCGACCATGCGATTGACAGCGTTGACACCGCCACCGCCGATGCCGACGACTTTGATCACGGCCAAATAGCCGCCACTTCCGTTACTCACCGAATCCTCCGAATACCTGCTGATCAGAACACTGAAGTGGAGGTTTACCTTTAGACCTTGGCCTTGTAAACCCACATCGCTTAAGCCTCTAGTAGAGGTTTAGAGTCTGGGCTTCATCCCCCATCGGCCCCGTTGGCGGACGTGTTGTCCTCGGGTGTCGGTGTCGTGACCGCCGGGTTGGTCGGGGCGACCATCACCAGGACCGAGCCTTCCACCAGGTCCTCCTGGAGAAGTGCGTCGAGACTCAATGCCTTTTCTCTCATCTCCACCGGTCTGCCCAAACGAACCTGATAGCCGTTCACGGTCGCCCAGAGCTCTCCCTCATTGGTGGTCACCACGGTGCCGGTCTGACGACGAGACGGGAGATTCGCCACGAATTCGAGAGCGCCGATGAGCACCGAGGCCGTCGGTGCCGACTCATCTGTGATCTCGGGAAGCTCGATCCGAGGAAGCTCGTCGTCGGGTTCCGGAGCCGACGGGAGAGCGACACCGTCGAGGGCCCTGCGAGTCCAGCCGCCGGAGGTCTCCGTCCATGCCACCGGCGCTCTCTCCACGACCGTCACTATCACCCTGTTGGGCCATCGGACCTGCACGTCCGCCTCGGCGACCCAGGGGTCCTGGAGCAGGGCCTGCTCGGTGCTCCCCGCCCTGATCATGATCATCGGTGTGCCGGCGACCACTCCCTGGTCGGCGAGGATCGTGTTCGTCCCACTTACGGACACGCCGGTCGTCTCGACCTCCCCGATGCTCAGCCAGGGTGAGAAGAACAACCAGACGATGGAAGAAACCACGGCAACGAACGTCATGAACTTGAGCAGTCTGGCGACGTTTCTCTTTGCTCTTGTCTCGGCGACGACCCGACGCCGTTCCACCAATCTCGGCTCGATGCTCATTTCTCGAATCCCACGAACTGGATCTCAGGCTCGAGGATGGTCCCCGAACGCTCGAACACCGTGTCTTTCACGTCCGCGACCAATCTGAAGATGTCTGCCGCGGTGGCATTCGGGCCGGCCACGAAGAAGTTGGCGTGCTTCTCCGAGACCGCCACGT
>JBAVPF010000391.1:0-10716 GCA_049692815.1 Acidimicrobiia bacterium | reverse complement strand
CGACCCCGCCGAGCTCGCCCGAGCCGCGGCAAGCTCTGGTGCCGACGGCACCGAGTGGGTCTGGGCTGGGGGCGATGAGGCCCAGTTGCGGGACGCCGTGGGAGGGGGGTTCCGGGTCTACTACGACACGACGGGCCCGGTCACCGAGTTCGACCCGGTCTTCGTCATCGTCGACGGCGCCGGCCTCATCCGGGGCGAGTACCGCTACGCCACCCTGGCCTCGGACGCAGACCGCCTCACCAGGCACATCTCCCTGCTGGGGGACGAGCTGCGGAACTCCAAGGGCGCCGCCTCGCTGGTCTACGAGGCGGCGCACATACTCCTCTGTTACCCATGACGTCGGACGAATCCGTCCCTGGCATGAAGAGGCGATGGCTCTGGGTTGCGATCCCGGCCGGTCTGGTACTGATGTTCGCCTTGTTCTCGATGTTCAGGCCCCACGTCTATGCCGGCGTCGTGCTCCAGTCTTCCGACCCGGCACCTTCGATGGCCGGTCTCGTCTACGACAACGAAGAGCCGGTCGAGCTCTCCGCTCTGACCGGCGATGTCGTCCTCGTCTATTTCGGGTACACGTACTGTCCCGATCTGTGCCCGACGATGCTGGCGACGGTGGCGCGGGCCATCGATGACGTCGGCGATGACGCGGCCCGGGTCAGCGCGATCATGGTGACCGTAGACCCCGTCCGTGACAGCCCCGACGCACTGGCCGACTACGTCGCCCACTTCAGTGATCGGATCAGGGGAGTGTGGGGGACAGAAGCCGAGGTCCGCTCGGTGGCGAGCGGGTATGGGGTCACGTTCACCTACGACGACCCCGGAGAGGACGGTAATTACCTGGTGTCACACACCGGGTCGTTGTTCGCCATAGATCCGGGTGGTGCGTTGCGAGTGGTGTACCCGGTCGAGATCACATCGACTGCCCTGGCAGCCGATCTGCGTGATCTCCTGAGCTGACCCCAATGGGTCAGGCTATCTAGCGTGGCGCCCGTGCTGCCCTTCGATCCACGCACGTTGAACTGGGCTTTCGCTGCGGCCGGGACACTCGTGGTGATCGGAATCGTCTTCGCCGGTGCCTCGTTAGGTGGCCCGGGAATCGCTGGCGCCCTCGGTTTCGTCCTCACCCTCCTCGCCTGGCGCCAGGAGGAGATTCTTCCTCGGGCTCCCCTGCTCGCGTTCGGCCTCGCAGGCGCCCTGACCGGGTGGCTGGCCTTTCTCGTCTCGGGCAATGTCCCTGCATCTGCGCTTCTACTGGGTGTGATTGCCTACCTGGCGGCACTTGCGACCTTCGGCAGTGCAGGGGGCAAGGCTCGCTGGAGCCTTCTTGCCCTTTGGGCGCTAATCGCCTCGATCCTGGCCAACACCGAGCGGGCGCCCATGGTGGCCGTCGGCTTTGCGGTCGGCTTCGTTCTGGCATCCGCCCTTCTGATCTGGGGCCGGGACGAGAGAGTGCGCTCCCGCGATCCCATGACGCTTGACGTCCGTACCGCGGTCTTTGGCGAGCCGGGCCGGTTCGCCCTCGCCAAATCCGTGGCCGTCGCCCTGTCGGTGCCATTGGGTTTCGCCATCTTCCCCGACGCGCCCTACTGGATCGCCTTGACAGTGATAATCGTGGCTCAGGCCGGCCGGGACGACACCACCCGGCTGGCGGCACAGCGGGCCGCAGGCACACTTCTGGGAGTCCTCGTGGGTCTGGCCATCGTGTGGCTCTTGCCCGGAGATGGCCTGTGGCTGACTGTCGCATTCGTGTCGGTCATCTTCTGCCAGATGCTGTTCCTCAACGTCAACTACCTGCTCTACGCGCTCTTCCTGACCGCACTCATCGTGGTCGGGTCCGCACTGGTGGATGCGGATGTGGTCGACGTCGGATGGCAGCGGCTCCTGGCGACCCTCGTCGGGGCCGCAGCAGCTGTGACGGTGGTGCTGGCGGTCAGGGCGACCTCGACAGGATCTGAAGCGAATTAGGCCCGGCGGCAAGAGCGTCGGATGCTCGGGGTCGGGTCAGGTCTTTCGGTACTGGATGGTGTTGCCTGCCCGCCCGGTCTCCGTGATGGCACCCACCTTCCTCAGGCAGTACGCCATCTGCTGGGCGAGACGTCTCGGTCTTCCCAGACCCTCGGCGATGTCGGCAGTGGTGAACGTCGATGGCAGCACATCGGGGAGAAGCCCCAGCAGGTCTTCGGAGCCGGAGAGGAGAACCGACTCCTTCACCTCGATCAGATGACGCTCCGCGACCACCCAGCCTTTGCGCCGCCACGACCTTCCCGGTTGATGACGCCGGTGCTCCTCCTCGGAGATGAGCAGCACGTCTATCTCGAGATTGGGGTGAGCGAAGAGCTCGGGGAAGCTGACCAGCTCGGCGAAGACGTCGGTGGCGTCTCCGTGGCGTGGCGACATGCGTCTCTCGATTACGACCCCATCGTCGTCGAGTTTGACGATGGTCTTGTCCGCCGGGACCGGATGGACGATGCGGAGACGATGCCCGCAGTCGAGGAGCGCACCGATCTTCCTCCTCATCGATGAAAACCCTCTGGTCTGTATCTCGACGAGCGTCCCGTCCTCACGAACTATGTCGACGACGAAGCCGTCGACAGGGTGCTCCTCCCGGTCACCAGGACGCGAGTACCAGGTCTTCAAGACGGCGTGCAACGGTTTCTCCCCGAGAGTACCGATTCCTTCGTTGGCCACGTCCGCGATCGTAAGAGCGGGCACGACCGCCGCCATCTATTTGCCCGGCGGCTCAGCCCGCGATGTCTCGGCGGTACTGCACTCCCGGCCAGGTGATCTTGTTGGCGGCCTCGTAGGCTCGGTCCCGTGCCATGTCCAGGGTGTCGCCGATCCCAACCACATTCAGGACCCGCCCGCCGTTGACGAAGAGCTTGCCGCCTTCGGCGACCGTCCCGGCATGGAACAAGATGACGTCTTCGCCGAGCCCGCCATCGACGCCCCGGATCTCGTCACCCTTTTCGGGAGCGGTCGGGTAGCCGTGCGCCGCCAAGACCACGTTCACGGTGTGATGATCGGACCAGGTGGGATCGGCGCCCTCCAGAACGTCGAGGAGGTCGTTGCTCATCCTGGGGAGCACTGCCTGGGTCTCGGGGTCGCCCAGCCGCACGTTGAACTCGAGGACCTTCGGCCCGGACTCGGTGAGCACCAGGCCCGCGTACAGAAAGCCGGCGAAGGGGTTGTCGTCTTCGGCCATCTGGGCGAGTGTCGGCTCGATCACGTCGCGCATGGTGTCGGCGACGAGGTCTTCGGGGAGGTCGGCAACCGGCGAGTAGGAGCCCATGCCACCCGTGTTGGGGCCCTCGTCACCCTCGAGGAGCCGCTTGTAGTCCCGCGCCGGCTCGAGGGCCTTGGCGCCTGAGGGGGTGCACACGGCGAAGACGCTGACCTCGGGGCCGTCGAGATACTCCTCGACCACGACCGGGCCCCGACCGGCCCAGTGCTCGGCCCAGGAGATGGCATCGGTGCGAGACTCGGTGACCAGGACTCCCTTCCCACCTGCCAGCCCGTCGGCCTTCACCACGTAGGGCCCGTCGGATCGCTCCAGGTGGCGACGAGCCTGATTCGGGTCCTCGAATGTCTCGGATCCTCCGGTGGCCACTCCCGCTCGTGTCATCACGTCCTTGGCGAATGACTTGGACGACTCGAGTCTCGCCGCCGATCGGGTGGGCCCGAAGACCGGGATCCCCAGCCGGGTCACGGCATCGGCAACACCTGCCGCCAGAGGAGCTTCCGGCCCGACGACGACCAGGTCCACGTCATGGAGACGTGCCATCGCGGCAACGGCCCCGGCGTCCGCCGACTCGATTCCCTCCACGGTGGGGCCGAGCTCGGAGAGACCGGGGTTACCTGGCAGGGAGATCAGCTCGGAGACACGCGGGGAGCGCGCCAGCTTCCACCCCATGGCGTGCTCTCTCCCTCCGGAGCCGATCAGGAGGATTCTCATGGGACCTCGACGAGTTGTGACCGCTCCGGTCCCACCGACACCCATCCAATAGGTGTCTGGATCGCCTCCTGGATGTACTCGACGTAGGTCTTCGCCTCCTTGGGCAGCTCTTCGTATTGGCGGATCCCCGAAATGTCCTCGCCCCAGCCGGACAGCTCTTCGTACACGGGCTCGCAGTGGTAGAGGACCGACTGCTGCGAGGGGAACTCCTCGAACGCTCCCTCGTGGGATCGGTAGCCGGTGGCGACCTTGATGGTGTCGAAGGCCGAGAGGATGTCCATCTTGGTGAGGAAGATCCGGGTCAGGCTGTTCACCCGCGCCGAGTAGCGGAGGGCGACCAGGTCGAGCCAGCCACAGCGGCGCCGCCTTCCCGTCACCGTCCCATACTCGCCACCCAGCTCGATCATCCGATCGCCGATCTCGTCCTCGAGCTCGGTGGGGAACGGCCCGGTGCCGACACGGGAGATGTACGCCTTGGCCACTCCAACCACCTCGTCGATCGCCTTGGGCCCGATCCCGGCGCCTACCACCGCGCCGCCGGCGGTGGGGTTGGAGGAGGTGACGAACGGATAGGTGCCGTGGTCGATGTCGAGGAGGGTGCCCTGTGCACCCTCGAAGAGAACCTCTTCCCCTTGGCGGATGGCGTTGTGGAGCAGGAGCGAGGTGTCGGTCACGTGGGGTCTGAGACGCTCCGCATATCCGAGGTACTCCTCGATGATCTCATCGGGCCCCATGGGGAGTGTGTTGTAGATGCGGGGCAGGATCTTGTTCTTCTCCTCGAGGGCGGCCTCGACCTTCTCGCTGAATATCTTCGTATCGAACAGGTCTTGGACCCGGATGCCGACCCTTGCGTACTTGTCTGTGTATGCGGGGCCGATCCCCTTCTTTGTCGTCCCGATCTGGTTCTTCCCCAGAAAACGCTCGATAGCGGCATCCAGCTTGCGGTGATACGGCATGACGAGGTGGGCGTTCGACGAGAGCTTGACCTTGCTGGGGTCGAGCCCGCGCTCGGCGGTCATGTCCATCTCCCCGATGAGCACGGCCGGGTCGATCACGGTGCCCGATGCGATCACCGGCGTGCACCGCGGGTAGAGGATGCCGGAAGGTATCAGTGAGAGGGCGAGGCGCTGATCCCCGACGACGATCGTGTGCCCTGCGTTGTTGCCCCCCTGATACCGGACCACGTAGTCGGCGTTCTCGGCGAAGTAGTCGACGACACGACCCTTGCCTTCGTCCCCCCACTGGGCACCGAGAACGATCGTCGCAGTCATGACGAACAGCGACGGTAGTCAGTCGTCGGTTCGCCCCATCTTCTTGATGCCGCCGGCCACGGCACGGAAGGGCGCGCTCCCCAGCGAGTACACCCCTAGGCCGACCGCCTTGGGCAGATCCTTGACCCTCGGTGCCCCGATGAACCCCCGTCTGGCGAAGTAGACCCAGAGCCCGCCGGCGACCAGCACCATCAGGGCGAACAGGATCCAGAACCCGTAATCACTGGTCGCGCCCGGGATCTCGTGGAAGTTCATGCCCCAGAGACCGGTGATCAGAGCCAGCGGGAGGAGGATCGCCGAGAAGACCGTCAGTATCCGCATGATCTCGTTGGTCTGGTCGGCGACGGCGCCCCGATAGGTCTCCAGGACGGAGCCGAGTAATGCCCTTCCGGCCTCCAACGACTCGAGGGCTCGTCGATGCTGGTTGGCCACCCTGGCGAACAGTTTTCTGGCCTCGCTGTCCATCGCCGGATGGGTCGATTCGGCCAGGTCGTCGTAGACGTCGTACTGCGGTCCCAACGCTCGTTTCAGGAGGATGACGTCGCGACGCAGGGCATGCACCTCGACCGCGGTCTGAGGGTCGCCACGGATGGCCATCTCCTCGAGCCCGTCGACCTGGCGCTCCAACTCCTGGATGAGGGGGGTGTATTGGCGGCCGGTCGTACGGGCCACGAAGGCGAGGAAGGCTGCCGGCCCCGCAATGGGGATGCCGCCCTCCTCGGCGAGCCGGTTCTTGACCACCTCGACCGTGGCCCGGCCCCCATCGCGGATGGTGATGAGAAATCTCTCACCGATGAACACGTCGATCTTCGGCGTGGACAGACGCTCGCCTGCGCCGCCGGCAAACCCGTGCATGACGACGAAGATCTCCCGGGCATGCTCCTCGACCAGGGGAAGGCTCGTGGTGTTGAACGACTCCTCGACTGCGTTGGCATCGAGACCGAACGTCGCCCCGATCTCCCTGATCATCTCGTTGTCCTCGGCCACAACGTCTATCCAGACCCACGAGTCGGGATCGTCGGGAGGGCCGCCGCGGAAGTCGGAGCCGGTCATCTCGAGACCTGAGGGGCCCCATTCGTAGACGTCGATCATCGCCGCCCGATTATCGGTATCGAACGTCGCCTGAACCGGTAATTCTCCGGTCCCCGATCACGAAACACAGCATTCACATTGCGGCAACGGCAGGGCAACTGCCATGCTCTACAAATGCCCCGGTTCACGACCAAAGCTGGAAGGAGGCATCGTGACCAAGACGGCTGCCGACGTCTTGTCCCTCGTCGAGAGTGAGGGATACGAGTTCGTCGATCTGCGTTTCTGTGACCTGCCCGGTCAAGTTCAGCACTTCACAGTCCCGGCCCATGAGCTGACCGAGGACTCCTTTGCGGACGGGTTCGGGTTCGACGGCTCGTCGATCCGAGGATTCCAGGACATCCAGGAGTCGGACATGCTCCTGATCCCTGATCCGGGCACGGCGGTCAACGACGTGTTCCGCTCTCGCAAGACACTTCTGATCTACTGCTTCGTCAACGACCCGATCACCAACAGCCCCTACGAGAAGGATCCCCGGTACGTGGCCAAGAAGGCCGAGGAGTACCTGGTTTCGACCGGCATCGCCGACACCTCGTATTGGGGCCCGGAGGCGGAGTTCTACATCTTCGACGACGTCAGGTTCGGACAGAACCAGAACTCCGGCTACTACTTCGTCGACTCGGTGGAGGGTGCATGGAACTCGGGCGAGTTCGAAGACGGCGGGAACCTCGGATACAAGCCGAGATACAAAGAGGGCTACTTCCCGGTGCCGCCGACGGACCACTTCCAGGATCTGCGCTCTGAGATGACGCACAACCTGGAGTCGGCGGGCATCAAGATCGAGGTGCAGCACCACGAGGTGGGCACGGCGGGGCAGGCTGAGATCGACATGCGTTACGACACGCTGCTTCGCACTGCCGACAACGTCACCCTCTACAAGTACATCGTGAAGAACACGGCGTGGGAGATGGGCAAGTCGGTGACCTTCATGCCGAAGCCGATCTTCGAGGACAACGGCTCGGGCATGCACACCCACCAGTCGCTGTGGAGGAATGGCGAGCCGCTCATGTACGACGAGAGTGGCTACGCCGGGCTGTCCGACGTGGCGCGTTGGTATATCGGGGGGCTGCTCAAGCACGCTCCCGCCGTGTTGGCCTTCGCCGCCCCGACCACGAACTCGTACCACCGGTTGGTCCCGGGTTACGAGGCGCCGGTCAACCTGGTGTATTCCAGTCGCAACCGCTCGGCTGCCGTTCGTATCCCCCAATACAGCCAGAGCCCGGCAGCGAAGCGTCTCGAGTTCCGTTGCCCGGACCCGTCTTGCAACCCGTACCTGGCGTTCTCGGCGATGCTCATGGCTGGTCTCGACGGTGTGCAGAACCAGATCGAGCCCCACGACCCGGTGGACAAGGACATCTACGACCTGCCGCCGGCCGAGCTGGAGGGCTTGCCCTCGGTCCCCGGGAGTCTCGATGAGGCCCTGGCCGCACTCGAGGCCGATCACGACTTCCTGCTGCAGGGGGACGTGTTCACCCAGAGCCTGATCGACGCCTGGCTCGGCTACAAGCGCGAGCACGAGATCGATCCGGTGAGGCTGAGGCCGCACCCCTACGAGTTCCACCTCTACTACGACATCTGAGGGCAACGCCGGGGTTCGGCGCCTGCGTCGATCGAAGAAGGGGTCGAGCGGCAGCCTCGGCCCCTTCGCTTGTGCGTTTCCAAACCGTTCTGTGTCGATCATCAGAGGATCAGGGGGGTCGAATCGACCCGGAACGGTGAGAGCCAGAGGTCCCGGTATCGCCCTGGGTCTAGCCGTTGGCGACGTTATGGGTGTTGGTGACCTCGGTGTCGTAGTCGGAGGCCGCCTGCACGTAGGCGTTGACAGCGTCGTTGCGACGCTGCCCCGTGTCGGTCGACCGCAGCCCGTCCAGGGCCTCGGTGGCGCTGGTGACGGCGGAGTCGAGATAGCTCTGAAGCGTCGCGTGGTTGGACTCGAGGGCGGTGGGTGGCGTCAGGTTCCTCAGACGCTCCGCCAGGCCCTCAGTGGCCGACAGGACAGCCTCGAAGCGGTTTTCGGCGTCGGGGTACTCGATCCCGCGCGGCTCCTCGTTGAAGGAGTTGTTGACGGTGACGAACTCGGTTCGCTGTACCTGGAGATCGGTGTTGATGCTGTCGATCTCGCCGAGATAGGCCTCGGTGGCCGGGTCCAGGGTGCCTCCACCGCCGGTCGTGGTCGTCGAGCCGTCGCCGATGGTCGTGGTGGTCACCGACCCGGACACCAGGGTGGTCTCGGTGGAGGCCTCGGGCAGCTCGCGCACGAAGAAATAGGTGAACGCGATCATCCCCAAGACGACCAGGGGCAGGATCCAGCGGCCCGGACGCGGGTCGGGATTAACGGCCATTACTAAATAGACGATAGCGATACACGATTGGGTTCCCAGAGAACGCCCCATTGAAACGCCCCTCTTGATCAGAGGATACGTGACACATACGTTCCAAGTGTGGATAGCGAAAGGGAAGAGGTCTTCGAGCGCATCCCGTGGGAGACGCTCGAACGGAAGAGTGCTGACCGTCAATGGCTGGTCTATGCGGTGGCCGGGGCGGTGACACTGGGCGCGCTGGCTTACTCCTTCACCCGGAATCAGCCGGTGACACCCGTTGCCACGACGGTGCCCATCGAGTCGAGTGTCACGGCGCAGCCACCCGCAGCGATGCCGGCCTCCCCGCCGACGACGGCCGGGCCGATGATCGTCGCGGAGGCCGACCTGTACGCGGTCGATCCGGAGCGTCTCATCGATCTGGTCGCCGCCCACGCCGAGTGGTTCGCCACCGAGTACGTGGCCTTCGACGGCTCGGACCGCAGCCGGGAGACAATCCGGTCCCTGCTCCCCGATGGTGTCCCGCCACCCTTGGCGGCCGAAGGGGCCCAGGTGTTTGTCGACTGGGCTCGGGCAACACAAGTGATCCAGGTCGGCGAGCTCGACTACGAGGTCGAGGTCTTGGTGCGCTCACTCGCATCAGACGGTGACGCCACCTTCGTCCGCCAGCCCCCTCGTGTGCTCCACGTCGACGTGGAGCTGAGCCTCGCAGGCGTCCCCCGTGTCTCTGCCGTGCCCGTTGTGAGCCAACCGGCGGTTGCCGAGCGAGCAGAGCTGGACCTCGTCGACGTGCCCGAAGACGTGGCGGCTTCCATCGGGGCCGAGCAGGGCGAAGTGGTGGGCGGCTTCCAGTCCGGCGACGGTTCGTGGCAGATCGTGGTCCTGGCCCCCGGCCCGGACGGTGTCACCCGCCCGGTGACGATTCGACCCTGACCTAGTCCTGGAAGTGGCTCTCTAGGATCGCCGTGGCCTCGGAGGCGATCGCGTCCCAGGATCCGTCAGGAGTTTTCGAAATGGTCACGAAGTCGGCAGTGAAGAACACACTGGCCACGCCGTCGAGGGCGAGCAGTGCGCCGACCCATGCCTCCTCCGGCTGTGAGCCCCGCACGTACGTCCCCGGCCCTCCCACCGGGCTCCCGATCGAGAACTTGAGAGCGTTCGGGTTCGGCGTGTGCTCGACTCTGATGGCCATGACGGAACGAGCGTAACGACATGGCGGCGATCATCGGAGTCGATGTCGGAGGCACCTTCACCGACATCGTGGTGGTGGATGACGGGAAGATCACCGGCCGCAAGGTGCCGACCACGGATGACCAGGCCGACGGGGTCGCTCTCGGGGTGGAAGGTGTCGAGGCCGGAGTCTTTCTCCACGGCACGACCTCGGCAACGAACACATTGCTGGAAGAGCGCGGGGCCCGCGTCGCCCTTCTGACGGACTCTGGCTACGAGGACTTGATCGAGATCGCCCGCCAGGATCGCCCGTCTCTCTACGACTCGTCAGCAGATCGTCCCGTGCCGCTCGTGCCCAGGGACCTCCGCTTCAGCGACCCGGGGAAGGTCCGGGGAGCCGACATCGTTGCCGTGGCCCTGCTCGACTCCTATCTCGACCCGACGCCGGAGCACGCTCTCGCCGAGTCTCTCTCCCTCCCGTACGTGTTGTCGTCGGTGGTGTCACCCGAGTTTCGGGAGTACGAGCGGCTGGCCACGACCGTGCTCTCCGCCTACCTGACCCCATCCGTCGCGAACTATCTCCGTTCCCTGGACGATCGCCTCGAAGTCGGGACCCGTCTGGTGATGACCTCTTCGGGAGGTCTCATCCCGTTCTCAGACGGCGCCGATCTGGCGGGGCGTCTTGTGCTGTCCGGGCCCGCCGGTGGCGTGGTTGCCGCTGCCGCGGTGGGCAGTCATCACGGCCACGACTCGATCATCTCTTTCGACATGGGCGGGACGTCCACCGACGTGTGCCGCATCGTCAGGGGCAACCCGTCGGTTGGAACCGGGCACACCGTGGCCGGACGGGTCAACAGGGTGCCCTCGGTACCCATCCGCACCATCGGCGCCGGCGGCGGGAGCATCGCCTGGCTGGACG
>JBAVPF010000390.1:0-11563 GCA_049692815.1 Acidimicrobiia bacterium | reverse complement strand
GTGCACTCGACGACGTCACGGTGACCCAGGCTTCGGCCGTATGGGAGGTACACAACGCCAACCCGGCGCAGGAGCCGCACGAGCTCTACGCAGCAGGGCTTCGGGTGGGACGGGATCACATCGTCTCCACTGTCAACACATTGCTGCTGGCCTATGCGGGCGCCTCACTGCCGCTTCTCATCTTCTTCACGCTGGCCAGTCAGTCTCTCGGGTTCGTCGCCAGCTCGGAGGTGGTAGCGGTCGAGATCGTGCGAACCCTGGTGGGCTCGATCGGATTGGTGGCGGCAGTCCCGGCGACCACATGGCTCGCCTCTCGAGTGGTCAAGACGTCCGGTCATCGGAACCGCTGACATGGGCGGAAGGGCAATCTGTTCCCGGTAACGCCCAACATTCGCCGGTGATCCCGAGGCTTGCGAGTGGCCTCCTACACTCGTCGGCCATGTCCACCCCCCGCCGACCGACGTCGTCCCAGGTCCTGGAGGCCACAGGTGTCCTCCTCGCATTGGGGACCCTCGCTCTCGGTGTCATGGGAACATTGCCCGAAGAGCCGCACTTCGAGGTGGGGCGTGAGGTCTTTGGCAACATCCCCGATCCGGCCGTGCTCCTCTTCTACGTCGGAACCGGGGCTTTTCTCTGGCTGAGCCTGCACTTGTTCGCCCAACGCGCTGCCAGCTGGCAGCAGGGCGGGGAAGATGCCCGCTCGGGTCGGTGGGAAGCGCGTCTCAGAAGGCTCTACGAAGGGCTGACCATGAGGACCGTGGTGCGTGACGCTCGTGCCGGGGTGATGCACTCGATGATCTACTACGGCTTCGTCGTCCTTTTCCTGGGCACCGCGACCCTGGAGCTCGACCATCTGGCGCCGTCATCTCTCAAGTTCCTCCACGGCAACTTCTATCTCGGCTACTCGGCAGCTCTCGATCTGGCCGCAATCGTCTATCTCGGCGGGCTCGGCCTGGCGGTGATCGGCCGCTACGTGGTGCCCACCTGGCGCATCCGATCGAAGACCAAGCCCCAGGACGCCCTGGTCCTCACCGTGCTCATCTTGATCGGGGTCACCGGTCTGCTCGTCGAGGGGGCCCGGATCTCGTTGGCCGGTCGCCCGGACCACGAGGTCTGGTCTTTCCTCGGATACCCGATCTCCTACCTCTTCGCTCAGGCCGACGCGGGAGACTGGCATAGGTTCCTCTGGACCATCCACGTCGTCTCGTTCGTGGCCTTCCTGGTGGCTCTGCCGCTGACCAAGCTCCGTCACCTCGCAACCTCGCCGGCGAACCTGTTCCTGTCAGCCCGGGATCGGCCCAAAGGTGCCATGAGGCCGATGCCCAACCTGCTCGAGGCCGAAGACATCGAGTCCATCGGGGTGAGCGTCGCCACCGACCTCACGTGGAAGCAGATCTTCGACACCGAGGCGTGCACCGTGTGCGGAAGGTGCACCTCGGTCTGCCCGGCCAACATCACCGGCAAGCCGCTCGACCCGAGGGAGATGGTGCTCAAGTCGGGCGAGGTGGCGGCTTCCCTGGCCGGCGTCGCGGCACCGGTCGGCTCGAATGCCGTTCTCGAGGGTGCCGGCTCACTGTTCGACCGGATCGGGACCGACGAGGTCTTCGCCTGCACCACATGCCGTGCCTGTGACGAGATCTGCCCGGTGGACATCGAGATCGTGGACCGCATCCTCGACATGAGGCGTTACCTCACGCTGATGGAGTCCGACTTCCCCACGGAGCTGGGCAAGGCGTTCGTGGCGATGGAGAACCAATCGAACCCATGGGGCATGAGTCAGCAGGCACGAGCCGATTGGACGTCCGAGCTCGACTTCGATGTGCCCGTCCTCGGCCAGGACAAGGACACGGCCGAGTACCTCTGGTTCGTCGGGTGCGCCGGGTCGTTCGACGACCGCAACACGGCCGTCTCCGTCGCCCTGGCGCGTCTGATGCATCGAAGTGGCATCGACTTCGCGATCCTGGGCCAGCGTGAGATGTGCAACGGGGACGCGGCTCGCCGGTCAGGCAACGAGTTCGTCTTCCAGCAGCTCGCGTTGCAGAACATCGCCACATTCGAAGAGCTCGGGGTGAAGAAGATCATCACCCAGTGTGCCCATTGCTTCAACACGTTGGGAAACGAGTACCGGCAGTTCGGAGGCGAGTACGAAGTGGTGCATCACAGCCAGCTCCTCGCCGAGCTTCTGGCACAAGGCCGCATCGACGAGCCCCGCAAGGAGAACGGCGAAGTCAAGAAGATCGCCTATCACGACGCCTGTTACCTGGGGAGGCACAACGACGTGTATCTGGCTCCGCGACGGGTGGTGGGAGCCTCCGGGAACACGGTGGTCGAGATGGAGAGGCACGGGACGCGCGCCTTGTGCTGCGGAGCGGGTGGCGCCCGGTTCTGGATGGAGGAGAAGACCGGCAAGAAGGTCAACGTGGAACGGGCGGAGGAGGCACTAGGCACCGAGGCGGACGAGATCGCGGTGGCGTGCCCCTTCTGCTTCGTGATGCTCGACGACGGGGTGAAGGAGCTGGGTCGGGACGACGTTCCCGTCCGGGACATCGCCATGATCCTCGCCGACGGTCTGTAACCCTTCCGATTTGCGGCCCGGCCCCTCTGGCCGGGCTCGTTGCACGGCAGCCCGGTTCTGCCAGGTTCGGAGGCCACCTAATGTGGCGTACTCGACCAATGCTGGCTCATCCCACACCGGTGATCGTCCCCGGGGTAGACGAAGACATCGACATCGACAAGCCGTGGCAGGTCGTGGTGTGGAACGACCCGGTCAACACCATGACCTATGTCGTCTACGTGCTCCGCAAGCTGTTCGGCTACGACGAGCCGAAGGCGACACATCTGATGCTGCAGGTCCACCACGAGGGCAGGGCCATAGTGTCCGACGGGCCACGGGAGAAGGCCGAGCTGGACTGCTTTCGCCTCCACAACCACGGTCTCTGGGCGACGATCGAGCAGTGAGCCACTTCCGACTGCAGGGCCAGGGGATACGGGTGGAGCTGAGCCCCGAGGAGAGGCTGTTCCTCGGCGACGTGCTGTCGTTGTTGGCCGGAATCGGCGCTCCGGGGTCCGATCCGGCGGCTGATCGTCTCAACGTGCCTGTTTACCTGGACGATCCCGAGTCCAACGAGGAGTGGTGGCGCCTGATGGGCGGCGACCTGGACGCGGCCCGCCGGGCTGACCGTGCCGTGTATGCCAGGACCGTCGGCTCGGACGGCCCCGTGGTCCTCGATGATGAGGAGGCGAATGCCCTGCTTCGCGTTCTCAACGAAGCTCGGCTCGCCCTGGGTGCACGTTTCCGGATCGACGTCGAGTCCGATCACGACACGCTCCCCGAGGAGAGTCGACAGGTCCTCGACTACCTGGGATGGGTTCAGGAAGAGCTGACCCTCGAGTTGATGAAGAGTCTGTGACGACGCGGCCGGGCTTTGTGTAGGTTCGGAGACCGACTGACATAGGGCCGGCCCCGGGATGGAGATCCGCTTGGAAGGCGATCGAATTGCAGAGTTGAGAAGCGCCAACGGCTCCCTCATCTCCGTGTACGCCGGTAGACCGAGCCCGGGCGGTTTCGCCGCCCTCTTGTCGGGGCTGCTGAAGCCGGTCAGGGAGCAGGCCGAGTCCCTTGACCGATCGGTGCAGAAGAGTGTCCGCGCCGACAGCCTCCGCATTCACGACCTCGCCGAGCAACTCGAGTTCGATTCGGCGCCCGGTTACGCCATATTCGCTTCCGAGATCGACGGTATCTTCGTCCTGGAGCCACTGAGCCACGGTGTTCCGAACGTCTCGACGATCGGGCCTCGCCCCTACATGCGTCCGCTACGCGCTGCCCCCCGGGCGGTGCGGAGCGGGATCATCGTCGCCGACAAGACGGCGGCTCGCACCTTCGTCGCCGTCGAGGGGGTCGTCACCGAGATCAGCGACCCGATCGGAGTCGATGTCGGTAACAGGAGCTGGGGAGGGTTCTCCGGTTACGACGAGTACACCGTGCGCGGTCATGCCGACGAGTTGAGCGCCAAGGCCTGGCGTGAGGCGGGCGAGCGGTTGCTGGAGCGTCACGTGGAGACCCCGTTCGACTATCTGGTGGTCGGCAGCAAAGAGGAGGCCGTCGAGGAGATCTCCCGTCAGCTGCATCCGTACCTGACGCGGCTGCAGCGGGAGGAGTTCGTCGCATCCCCGTCGACTCTCACCATCCCGACCCTTCGCGCCGAGCTGGTCGAGATGGACAAGCGAGTTCGTAGCAGCCGGCAGAGGGCGCTGGCCGGCCACGTCTGTGACACCGCGTGGAGCGGGGGAAATGCCGTGCTCGGGCTCCAGGAGGCGATCGGCGCGGCCAACTCACAGGCCATCGACACCCTCGTGGTCGCCGGCCCCTTCTCCCGCCCCGGCGCCATATGCGATTCGTGCGGTCACATCGCTCGGACCGGGACCACCTGCCCGGTCTGTGGGGAACGGATGTTCCAAACCGAGGACGTGGTGAGCGCGGTGATGGACGCGGCGGTCGCCGCAGGAGGCAATGTGTCTCAGATCTCGGTCGCCTCACCCCTCGATCGAGAGGGCGTCGGCGCGTTGACGCGTTTCCCGGTCGCAGTTGAAGCATGATTGCCGGTCGGCCGCTCGACCCGGGTGACCGGTCCGGGCGCCCGGCTGGTAGAGCCCGCCGCAGCCACTACATTTCGCACCCATGTCCACTGCCGCCGTCGTCCTGGCCGCCGGTGGCTCCCGACGTCTCGGCCGTACCAAACAACTCGAGCCTTGGGGCGATCACAACCTTCTCGGTCACGTGGTGAGGCGCACGCGGGAGTTCCCGGTCGACGAGGTGTGGGTGGTCTTGGGTCACGATGTCGACAGGGTCCTCGCCGAGACAGACCTCGGTGACGCCTACGTGATCGAGAACCCGGAGTGGGAGGAGGGAATCGCCTCCTCGCTTCGGGTCGCTCTCGACGCGTTGACCCGACTGTCCAGATGCGACCGCGCCCTGATCGTCATCGGTGATCAGCCCGACGTCGCGGTAGACACGGTCACCGAGCTCCTCGAGTCACATGAGCACGGCGGCAAGCCCGTGACCCTCCCCAAGTATCGGTACAGCTGGGGGAACCCGGTCGTTGTGGACCGGTCCTTGTGGCCGAGGCTGATGTCCCTCGAGGGGGATGAGGGCGCAAGACGTCTCTTGCAGGCCCACCCGGAGTGGGTCAACGAGGTGTGGTTCTCCGGCTCGGCGCCGAGAGACGTGGATACCGAGGCTGACGTCACCGAGATGAAACCACGTCATCTGGCCTGATTGGGTGGTGCTGCGGTTGTCTATATTCGGGTTTGGATCTGACCTAGCGAACAGAAGGGTGCGATGGCTCGGATCGACCAAGTAGCCGGGATCGATCACCGGCAGGCGACGAAGTTGCGCAAAGTCGGGGTGCGCACCTCGAAGACATTGACCGAATGCGCGTCCACGAGAAGGGGCCGTACCCAACTCGCGAAGCAGACCGGTCTGACGCCCAAAGATCTCCAGCTATGGGTCCACCATGCCGACCTGCTCCGGATCAAAGGCGTCGGAGCGGAGTATGCCGCCCTTCTCGTCGAAGCCGGGGTCGACACGCTGCGTGACCTGAGACGCCGCAACCCCACAGCGTTGCTGGCCAAGATCATCGGCCTGAACGGCTCCCAGCGGGTGGTGGACCGGCTCCCTACCGAATCGATGGTGGAAGGCTGGATCACGGTGGCCGGCGACCTGGAGCCATCGATCAACTAGGTACTAGGTACTTGGTACTCGGTACTGAGTACGTACCAAGTACTCAGTACTCAGTACTCAGTACTTGACACAAAGAGAAGGGACCCCTATGGGGTCCCTTCTCTCCTGTGAGGAGGAGTGAGCTCAGGAAGCTTTGGCCTTAGCAGCCTCGGTCTTCGCAGAGCTCGCCTTCGCAGCTGCTGACGACTGCCCGCTCTTGGCGGACGTCGTCTTCGCCGCAGAAGTCTTCTTGGCGGTCCCGGTGACCTTCTTGGAAGCTCCGCCCTTGGCGGCCGGCTTCTTCGCTGCCGGCTTGGTGGCTGCAGGCTTCTTCTCCCCATTGTCCGCCGTCACTGCGGCCGACTTCTCGGGTCGGAAGGAATGCCGCCAGGTGTCCAGCATGTCCTCGAGCTGGTCACGCAGCTTGCTGACCTGCTCCTTGGCCTGGTCGAGATCGACCTTCTGTGAGATCTCCTCTACGACATTTCCCTCGCTGATGCGAGAGAGGACCTTCTCGCCTTCGGCGGCCCATTCGTCGATGGCCTTGTTGGCCGCCTCGCTGTAGCCGGCGGTCTCCTTGGAGACCTGCTCGCGCAGACTGGTGACCTGATGGGACACCTTCCTGGCGGCAACCACTGGGGCGCCAACCGCTGCGTACAGAACGCTCTTGGCTTTCATGTCATCACTCCTTTTCGAGTTCCGATGTGATCTCTTGTGTCCGGATCAACGCCCGGTACATGTCGAGCAGCACCTTCTTCTGCTCACCGGTCAGCCGCTCATCGCCTTCGATCGCCTCGAAGACCGTTGCCGGTGGCAGGTCCTCGTCGATCAGCCCGGCCCTGCGATACAGGGCATCGGACGAGATCTCGAGGGCACGGGAGAGATTCCGGAGAATCTCGGCCGACGGCTTGCGTATCCCTCTCTCGATCTGGCTCAGATAGGGGTTGGAGATCCCCGACTTCTCGGCCAGCCTCCGTAGGGAGAGATTCGCTCGCTCTCGCTGGGCTCTGATGAACTCGCCCAGGTCGCCGTGCTTGCTCTCGTTCATCTGTCGTTAGCATACAGCAAGCTGCTAACTATTGACAAGCGCTTCGCGAGCGGTTCTTCCCGATTCCGCGTCAGGACGCGTCGAGCAAGGCAATGAGCGCAGTCACGCCGGCGCGAATGCCAACTCCGATCGAATCCTCGTTCAGCTTGAAGGAGGCCGAGTGGAGGTCACCCCCGCCGGAGGCGGAGCCGAGTCGGAAGAGGGCGCCGGGCGTGACCGACAGGTAATCGGAGAAATCCTCGCCACCCATCGAGGTCTCGGTACCGACGATCGTCCCGGTCCCCATCCCGGAGTCCACCGCCCGGCTCACTCTGGTGACGATGGCTTCGTCGTTGACGACGGGTGCTATTCCCTGGCGGTAGTCCAGCGTGTACCCGGCTCCGGATGTGGCGAGGATCGAGCCGAGCGTCTTGTCGACCAGGGAGGGGAGGATGTCCCAAACGGCCAAGTCGAGGGTCCGCACGGTCCCCTTCAACGTCAACTCGGTCGGGATCACGTTGGCGGCGTCACCGCCGTGAATGGAGCCGAACACGGTCACGATCGCCTTTCGGGCGTCGATCGAGGACCGAATCGTCTGCGGGAGCTCGGTGGCGACCCGCGCCGCGGCATCGATGAGATTGACTGTCTTGTGAGGTCGCGAGGTGTGCCCCCCAGGCCCGTGAAGCGTGAGAGTCAGGCTGTCGGAGCTGGCGGTTATGGCGCCACTTCGAGCGCCAATGTGCCCCACACGCAACGACGGGTCGACGTGGAATGCCAGTAGAGCGCGCAGACCGTCGACCAGACCCTCGGCGACGAGCTCGGAGGCGCCACCGGGATTGGACTCCTCGGCCGGTTGGAAGAGGATGCGAACCGCACCTGGAAGGGTGAGACGCTTCAAGATCACCGCGATCCCGGCGGCTATGGCCGTGTGGGCGTCATGGCCACACGCGTGCATCCAACCGTCGACCTGCGACCGGATCTCGTTGTCTTCGGGCTCGGTGATGGGCAGGGCGTCGAGGTCGGTCCGGAAGCCGACCGCAGGCCGATCACCCCCGATGTCGACCCAGCCGCCTGTGCGAGCTGGTCTTCCGTTCAGGACGAGGCCGTCGCGCGCCAAGAAACGCTGGACCAGCTCTGTGGTCCGAAATTCTCTGTGTGCGGGCTCGGGCCGTTGGTGGAGCAGACGTCTCAGCTCGATGGCTCGCGGCGTGATCTCCTCCACCAGTCCCGCCAGGGTCTCTGGCACGGGCATGCCGCGAGACTAACCGAGGCAGGCATTCTCGGCTCTGCGGGAGTCTTGCTGGAAAGGACGGTGGCCTGCCAGCCATAGGGTCTTTGGTCCCTTCGGAATGTCGGCCCATTGGCTTAGCTTCGAGGTATGACTTCGACCACCATCGCGCCCCGTGCCACGGTCGATGGGAACGAAGCAGCCGCCCGTATCGCACATCTGCTCAGCGAGGTGATCGCCATCTACCCGATCACCCCGGCATCGCCGATGGGCGAGCTGGCGGATGCGTGGTCTCATCGCGGAAAGGCGAACCTGTGGGGCGTCGTTCCAGACGTCGTAGAGATGCAGAGTGAAGGCGGCGCGGCCGGTGCGATACACGGCTCCCTCACCGCCGGCGCGCTCAGCACGACGTTCACCGCGTCACAGGGCCTGCTGCTGATGCTGCCGAACATGTACAAGATCGCCGGTGAGCTGACTCCTGCGGTGATCCACGTCGCGGCGCGCACGGTCGCCACCCACGCCCTCTCCATATTCGGTGACCACTCCGACGTCATGGCGGCGCGTCAGACCGGGTTCGCCCTGCTCGCCTCGGGCTCGGTCCAGGAGGCCCAGGACATGGCACTGGTGGCACATCTGGCCACCATGGAGGCCCGAATCCCGTTTCTCCATTTCTTCGACGGGTTCCGCACGTCGCACGAGGTCGCCAAGATCGAGCTGGTCGACGAGGAGACGGTGCGCGGTCTCGTCGACGAGAACCTCATCGCACGGCATCGTCTGCGAGCCCTCAACCCGAACAGTCCGACGCTCAGGGGCACGGCGCAGAACCCGGATGTGTTCTTCCAGGCCAGGGAGGCCGTCAATCCCTTCTACGAGGCCTTGCCCGGGATCGTCACCGATGTCATGGATCGTCTTGCCGCCAAGACGGGGCGTCCCTATCACCTCTTCGACTATTACGGCGCACCGGATGCGGAGACGGTCATGGTGATCATGGGATCAGGTGCCGGAGCCGCCAAGGAGGCCGTGGCCCGCCTGGTCGAGGACGGAGCCAAGGTGGGCGTGGTCGAGGTTCGCCTCTATCGGCCCTTCGTCGTCCCCGCATTCGCCGGCGCGCTGCCGGACACGGTGCGACGGGTCATCGCCATGGACCGCACCAAGGAGCCGGGTGCTGTCGGCGAGCCCCTCTACCAGGACGTCGTTGGTGCGCTCGCCGAGTCCGGCATCGAGGCCGACGTGATAGGTGGCCGCTACGGCCTTTCGTCTAAGGAGTTCACCCCCGGGATGGTTGCCGGGGTGTTCGACGAAGCGGGCAAGAAGGAGCCGAGACGTCACTTCACCGTGGGCATCTTCGACGACGTGAGTGGAACCTCCGTCGACTACGACCCGAACTGGTGGTCGGAACCCGACGACGTGACCAGGGCGGTGTTCTTCGGTCTGGGCTCGGACGGCACCGTGGGAGCCAACAAGAACTCGGTGAAGATCATCGGTGAGTCGACGGACCTCTATGCCCAGGGATACTTCGTCTACGACTCCAAGAAGTCCGGCTCGAGGACCGTGTCACATCTGCGGATCTCCCCGCGGCCGATCGAGTCCACCTACCTGGTCAATGAGGCCGACTTCGTCGCAGTGCACCAATTCGACTTCCTGGAGAGCATCGATGCCCTCGAGTTGGCCGGAGAGGGGGCGACGGTCCTCTTGAACAGCCCGTACCAGGCCGACACCGTGTGGGATCGTCTCCCCATCGAGGCTCAGCGTCAGATACTGGACAAGAACCTCGAGGTTTGGGCCGTCGACGCCGCGACCGTTGCCAGGGACGCCGGTCTCGGAGGGCGCATCAACACCGTCCTCCAGACCTGTTTCTTCCATCTGACCGACTTCCTCGACACCGACGCCGCCGTTGTGGCGATCAAGGAGCACATCCGCAAGAGCTACGGCAGCAGGGGAGAGGTGGTCGTCCGACGCAACGAGCAGGCGGTCGACCAGGCGATCGCCGGCCTCTTCCGTGTCGATCCGGGCGAGGCGGCGAGTGCCACCCGGATCACCGACCCGGTCCCGGATGTCGCGCCGGACTTCGTGAGACGGGTCACCGCCCGGATGCTGGCGGGCAAGGGCGACCTGCTCCCGGTCTCTGCTCTCCCCGTGGACGGGGCGTTTCCCACGGGCACGTCGACGTGGGAGAAGCGGTCGATCGCCCACGAGATCCCCATATGGGATCCCGA
The DNA here is from genome assembly GCA_049692815.1 of Acidimicrobiia bacterium. Lineage (GTDB taxonomy): Bacteria > Actinomycetota > Acidimicrobiia > Spongiisociales > ZC4RG35 > JANQRA01. Next base: position 1,373 of record JBAVPF010000390.1, on the reverse strand, counting down.
TATCTGCATCGACTGTGGCCGGTGCGCTCTCGTGTGCCCGCACGCCGCCATCCGATTCAAGGTGTTCGAAGCCGACCTCGATGTGCCGGAGGGGTTCCTGTGGAAAGAGCCGACAGGCAAGGACTTCCCGGGGAAGAGGGTCGTCATTCAGGTGGCCCCCGACGACTGCACCGGATGCGGCGTCTGTGTCGAGGTGTGCCCGGCCAAGTCGAAGGACGAGGTGAAGCACAAGGCCATCAACATGGAGCTCAAGGCCGACCATCTTCAGCGGGAGCGTCGCAACTTCGAGTACTTCCTCGAGCTCCCCGAGGTCGACAGGTCTGAGGTCAACGTGGGCTCGGTGAAGGGATCTCAGCTGCTCCAGCCGCTGTTCGAGTTCTCGGGCGCCTGCGCCGGCTGCGGCGAGACCCCGTATCTCAAGCTGGTCACCCAGATGATGGGTGACCGCATGATCGTGGCCAACGCCACCGGCTGCTCTTCGATCTACGGTGGCAACCTGCCCACCACCCCGTGGACGGTGAACGGCGAGGGCCGGGGCCCGGCCTGGTCCAACAGCCTCTTCGAGGACAACGCGGAGTTCGGGTTGGGCATGAGGCTGGCCATGGAGGCACAGCGCGACGATGCGATCCTGCTGGTCACGGCTCTGGCCCCCGAGCTGGGTGAGCTCGCGGTCGAGATCCTCGATGTGGCCGAGAAGCCGGACTTCTCCGATCTGGATGCCCTCGTGGAACGGCAGCGACGCAACGTCGCCAGTCTCAAGGAGCGTTTGGCGGAGATGGAGGGACCGCTGCCGAGACGGCTGGAAGGTGTGGCCGACTCGTTGATCGAGACCAGCATTTGGATCGTCGGTGGGGACGGCTGGGCGTATGACATCGGCTTCGGAGGTCTCGATCACGTCCTGGCCTCCGGCCGTGACGTCAACATCCTCGTCCTGGACACCGAGGTGTACTCCAACACCGGCGGCCAGGCCTCCAAGGCCACCCCACGCGCCGCCATCGCCAAGTTTGCCGCGGGTGGCAAGGCGACGGCCAAGAAGGACCTCGGTCAGATCGCGATGTCGTACGGCAACGTATACGTCGGGCAGGTCGCCATGGGAGCCAACCTCACCCAGACAGTGAAGACGTTTGCCGAGGCGGAGGCCCACAAGGGCGTCTCGCTGGTCATCGCATACAGCCCATGCATCGCGCACGGCTTCGACCTGAAGGACCAGCTCGATCATCAGAAGGCGGCCACCGACAGCGGGTTCTGGCCCCTCTACCGCTACGACCCGGCACGAGAGGTGGCGGGGAACCCTGGTCTCCGGCTCGACAGCCGCAAGCCGACGATCCCATTCAAGGAGTTCGCCAAGACGGAGACCCGGTTCGCCATGTTGG
>JBAVPF010000389.1:0-5282 GCA_049692815.1 Acidimicrobiia bacterium | reverse complement strand
GAGCCGGCTCGCGCACCGGCCGCCGTCTCGGACGGCGAGGAGGTCGAGCTGTCCCGAATGAGGGTTCGGGTGGCGGAGAACAACCTGAAGGCGAAGCAGACCGCGGCCCACGTCTGGACCTCGGTCGAGGTGGACTTCGAGCGTGTCGAGCGGGTGCGTCAGGCACACAAGGCCGCGTTCAAGGCGGACGAGGGATTCTCACTCACCTACCTCCCGTTCATATCACGGGCGACGATCGATGCCCTCAAGGCCTACCCGGTGGTCAACAGCTCGTTCAACCTGGAGAAGAAGACGGCCACCTTCCACAAGAAAGTGGATCTGGGGATCGCCATAGACCTCAACCAGGAAGGCCTGGTCGTCGCCCGGGTGCGTAACGCAGATGGGCTCCGTCTGGTCGGTATCGCACGGGAGATCGCCAATCTGGCGGAGCGGGGCCGTTCCGGCGATCTCGGGGTCGACGATCTCTCCGGATCGACTTTCACCATCACCAATCCCGGGCCGTTCGGCTCGTTCATGTCGGCTCCGATCATCAACGTCCCCAATGTGGCGATCCTCTCGACCGACACCATCACCAAACGCCCGACTGTCGTTACGACCCCCGACGGGCAGGACATGATCGCCATCCGCCACATCGGCTATCTCGGCCTGTCCTGGGATCATCGAGCCTTCGACGGGTCGACGGCGGTGCTCTTCCTGCGCCGTATCAAGGAGAACATCGAGACCTGGGATTGGGAGCAGGAACTGGCATGACCCTGCTCCGCACCCGATGGTTGGGGCGGCTCCCGTACACCGAGGCTTGGGACCTGCAACGGGCCTTCCACGAGGGCCGGGCCACCGGCCGCACCGAGGACGACTATCTCCTCCTGTTAGAGCACCCACCGGTGTTCACCATCGGCAGGAATGGTGATGCATCGAATCTCCTGGTGGGGATGGCCGGCGCAGAGGGAAGCGGAGCCGAGGTCCATCACATCGATCGTGGCGGTGACATCACGTTCCATGGTCCCGGCCAGTTGGTGGGATACCCGATCATCCGTCTCGACGACGCAAAGCAGATCGTCCCTTACGTACGCAAGATCGAAGAGGTGATCATCCGCACCATCGCCGATTTTGGAGTCGAGGGCTGGCGTGAAGACGGCTACACCGGGGTCTGGACCGGGCGAGGGAAGGTCGCCGCCATCGGGATCAGGGTCTCCCGCCGGGTGACGATGCACGGCTTCGCCCTCAACCTCCACCCCGACATGAGCTACTTCGCCATGATGAACCCTTGTGGCATCACCGATCGGGAGGTGACCACATTGAGCGATCTGGTGGGCCGCAAGGTCACACTGGAGGAAGCGGTGGAAGCTCTCGTACCCCATTTCGAGGCGGTCTTCGGGTACGAGGAGTCGGAGACGCAGCTGGCTGCGTTCACCCGCGGTCAGGGGCGGGAGTCGTCTTTCGAGGTGGATCGTCTCCTGGAGGCGGGAACCTTCTCGGCCGAGAAGCGATCCGCCGAGCCGGTGATGGTGAACGGCCGATTGCCGGATGAGCCCGCCCGCCCCGATTGGATGCGTGTCACCGCCCGGATGGACGCCGACTATCTGGAACTGAAGAAGCTGATGCGCGGTCTCCAGTTGAACACGGTCTGTGAGGAGGCCAACTGCCCCAACATCTACGAGTGCTGGGGGATGGGGACCGCAACCCTGATGATCCTCGGGGACAAGTGCACCAGGGCCTGCTCGTTCTGCAACGTGACCACGGGCAAGCCCACCGAGCTGGACATCTTCGAGCCGTTCCGCGCCGCCGAGGCCATCGAGACGATGAATCTCAAGCACGCGGTCATCACCTCGGTCAATCGGGACGACCTGGACGACGGTGGGGCCGGCATCTTCGCCCAAACGATCCACGAGTCTCGACGTCGCTCGCAGTGGACCGACATCGAAGTGCTCATCCCCGACTTCAAGGGTGACCGTGAAGCACTGCAAACGGTCATGGACGCCCGGCCCGAGGTGCTGAATCACAACACGGAGACGGTGCTCCGACTACAGAGGGACATCCGCACTTCGGCCAACTACGGTCGCTCGCTCGCGTTGCTGTGGCGGGCCAAGCAGATGAACCCGGATGGTCTGGTCAAGTCGGGCCTGATAGTGGGCATGGGTGAGACCATGTCTGAGGTGCTGGCGACGCTCGCCGACATGCGTGCCGTCGGCATCGACATAATCACGATCGGCCAGTACCTGCGCCCGACCGGGCGCCATCGCCCCATTCACCGCTATGTCCACCCCGACGAGTTCGCCGAGTACAAGCGTTTCGGTGAGTCGCTGGGCATACCCCACGTCGAGTCGGGCCCGTTGGTTCGATCGAGCTATCACGCCAAGGAGAGTCGGGAGGCGGTGTCCGCGACCACCGGGGTCCCGGTGGAGATAGGGCCCCGAAGGAGCTGAAGTCGTGATGTGCCGCTCACCCGCGTCATGACGTCGGTGAGGTCGAGCCGGCCCATGTGGACTTGCTCCGAGTGTGGCAGGTCGTTCACCAACAGGAACCAGGCACACGCCTGTCAGACGACCACGGTGGAGGACTATCTGGCCGGCAAGACGGCTCTGGTGGTGTCCATATACGAGACGGTGGTGGAGGCACTCCGCGACGCCGGAGAGTTCCGGATTCACCCTCAGAAGACACGAATCGCCTTCATCTCCAGGATGACCTTCGGTGGCGTGGCCCTGGGGATGCAATGGGCCGATTTGAGCCTGACCCTTCCCGAGCCGCTGGACGATCGGCGTATTCGTAAGCTCGAGCTCTACGGCCCGACAAGTTGGGGGCACTCGATCAGGTTGCAGGCGCCCGAGGACGTCGACGATGACGTCAGGAGCTGGCTGCGAGAGGCACTGCGAAGAGGTGATCAGGAGACTCTCGACCCTGCCCGCGAGGTCGAGCCGCTGAACGCGCGACAGCTCGAGGTCTTCTGGACCGGCTTTCGGGCCAGGGTCGAGAGCGGTCGGATCACGCTTCCCGGCTACATTGCCGATGCCCTGGCCTTGGTCGACCATGTGGACGCCCAGGTGGGTGCGCACCGGGAGGAGGCGGCCCTGCTTCACTCCCCGGGCGGCGCCTCTATCGAGGTGAACCCCACGACGGGTCTTGGAGAAGGAGATCGAGTGGACGTCTTCTTGAGAGTGAGCACGTGATGGATTTCGACTACGCCGGGCGCATCCGGCGTCTACAGCAGGTCATGGGGGATCGTGGCGTCGACACGGCGGTCTTCTCGGTTGGAGCCGATCTGCCCTACCTCACCGGCTACGAGGCGATGCAGTCGGAGCGTCTCACCGTGCTGGTGGTCGGGCTGTCGGGTGATCCGGTTCTCTTCGTCCCCCGGCTCGAGGCTCCACGGGTGGATCCGGGGCCCTTCGAGATCAGGCCCTGGGGTGAGCTGGAGGATCCGGTCGAGCTCGCCACCTCTGTGGTCGCCAAGCCGGAGCGGGTGGCAGTCGGCGATCACATGTGGTCTGTCTTCCTCATCCGCATGCAGCAGAGATGGCTGGAATCCTCGTGTGTGCCGGCATCAGAGCTCACCTCCGAGTTGCGGGTGCGGAAGGACGCCGCCGAAGTCGAGTTGCTTCGTCTCGCCGCCCATGGTGTCGACCGGGTGATGGGGCGCATACCCGGTGAGGTCGGTTTCTCGGGTCGAACCGAGGCCGAGGTGGCCAGGGACCTGGCGCGGCTGACGGTGGAAGAGGGCCACGACGACGCCGAGTTCACGATCGTCGCCTCGGGACCCAATGGGGCGTCGCCTCATCACCACCCCGGTGACCGCGTCATCGAGAACGGAGATCTCGTCGTCTGTGACTATGGGGGCAGATGGGGCGGCTATTACTCGGATTCGACCCGCACCTTCGTCGTGGGCGAAGCCGGCCCGGAGCAGAAGGAGGTTCACGAGGTGGTCCTCGCCGCCAACGAGGCTGGGCGGGCAGCGGTGGCCCCTGGTGTCGACTGCCAGGACATCGATCGGGTTGCGCGAGCTGTGATCGAGGCTGCCGGCCTCGGCGAGCATTTCATCCATCGGACCGGTCACGGGATCGGGCTCGAAGTGCATGAGCACCCATACATGGTCGAGGGGAACACCACGCCTCTCGAGCCCGGGATGGCCTTCTCGGTCGAACCGGGTGTCTATCTCGCCGGGCGCTTCGGAGTGAGAGTCGAGGACATCGTCGTCTGCACCACAGACGGAGTCGACTCCCTGAACGAGGCGGACCGGTCTCTGGTTTCTGTCGGGTGACCCGGCCCTAGCCCGAGGCCCGGATGGTCAGGATGTTCGTCTGGATGACCGCGCCGTTCCATCTCCACACTCCGATCAGTGTGTGAGTTCCCGAGGAAAACGAAAGGTCGCGTCTCCAACGACGAGCCGTGACTCCGCCACCCGTGATCTGGGACAGCTCGGTGAGTGACACGCTCGAGCCATCGACGGTCATCGCGAACGATGTGTTCGAGGAGTTGAACTGCGCCGACTCGGCGGACGATGCCGGTGTCACCTGGAACAGGCCCTCCTGCACCCGGTAGGCTCGTCCGGCGGCGAGGTCGACGGTGAGTGAGCATCGCACTCCGTCTTTGGAGCACTGGAATGCGTTGTGCCGTCCGACCGGGATCTCCAGTATGGGAGTTGGCAGACTCAACGCCCTGGTGAGGAATGCCGCCATGTTGCCCCGTCTGACCGAGTCGTCCGGGCAGTAGCGGTTGTTGGTGGGAGGGTTGCATCCTCTGGTGATGCCGGCCGCGGCGATGGCGTTGATGTCCGCCTCGAAGATGGAGCCGTTGTCGTCGACGAAGTAGTTGGTGTTCGAGTTGGGGAGACCCAGAGCCCTCTTCAGGAAGGCGGCCATGGACCCCCGGTTCACCGGGTCGTCCGGGCAGTAGCGGTTGTTGGTGGGAGGGTTGCATCCCTTGGTGATGCCGGCCGCGGCGATGGCGTTGATATCTGCTTCGAATGTGGAGCCGTTGTCGTCGACGAAGTAGTCGGTGCTCGTCGAAGGCAGGTCGAGTGCTCTTCTGAGGAAGGCCGCCATCGCTCCGCGATTGACCGTCCGGTCCGGGCAGAAATGGGTGTTGGCCGGGGGATTGCAGCCCCGGGTGATGTCGGCGAATGCGAGGGCATCGATGTCGTTCTCGAAGAGAGTCCCGTCGTCGTCGGTGAAGTAGCCGCTTAGGGCTACTCCTTCGGCTCTGGGGATGGCGAAGACTGCCAGGGCGACCACAACGATCGTCACCATGGCGATTGGGGCCCAGGTCTTCATGTGATCTCGATCGTGGAG
>JBAVPF010000388.1:0-3467 GCA_049692815.1 Acidimicrobiia bacterium | reverse complement strand
CAGCGACTGCAGCAACCGCCGCCAACCCGGCGAACACAATCGATGTGATGCCTGCCAATGAGTCGGTATCGCGAGCAACGGCGATGAGAACACCAGCGAAACCAAGGACGAGTCCTGCCTTGGTATCAAGGCTGTCGAAGTGCGACAGCTGCGCGATTCGCTCTGATCGGTTGATCTCCACCGGGAGCTCGAGCGATGAATCTGAGGCCATGGTCCAAAGGTGTGTCGAAGGTCTGACAGATTTCCACCGGTTGCACCCCGCCTCGCAATCATGTTGCCGCCTCCTGCTTTGTCCCATCGTCGTCGAGTTCGACGCCAATGGGCTATTAGGTGGGGTGGTGGAGGGTCCTAGGGACCGGGAGGGAATTGTCACCGCTCGATGCGGCGTCGACATCGAACCGGAGAGAGGCTATCTCGAAGCTATTTGCGCCACTCGCTGATGTGAGACTTCGGTCATTGCTGCGATGTCCCGGATGAAAGACCCTGCTCCCGACCTAGCTGTATTGCCTGCCTCAGAACCTCGTCGGCCTCTTGCTGAGCGTGACCGACTAATGGATAGACGGCAGGTCGTCAAGACTGTGTTCGACCATGTTCGAACCGTACGAGGCGGCTGGGACAGATCGTCAGCCGGGTCAGCTGGATCGATTCACCTGCGGCGCAGGGCGAGGTCGTGTGGCGGCGAACTGGTCCGGACCTGGGATATCGGTGCGGTAGCCGCTGCCGGGGTCGATTCCGCTACTGCGCTAGAGCGATAGGTGCAGTTTCAGCGCTTCGTCGACACTCAGCATCAGTGGCGCTGGAACAGAACCGAGAGTTCTTCCCACCCTCTCCACGGAGATAGACCGGACCTGCTCCGCCTGCACTTTCGAGTCCTGTTCCAGCCCGCTCTCACGAGCTGGAATGAGGACTTGGAACGGATAAACGCGAGTGACGTTGGATGTCATGGGTGCAACCGTGACAACGCCTCTCCCGAGTCGGGCGGCCGTTGAGTTCGCGCCGTCGTTGCTGACGATGACTGCAGGTCTCTGGCTGGCAGATTCGCTAGGCAACACCTGACCAAAATCGATCAAGCGGATCTCTCCGCGAAGCATCAGGCGAGGCCGTCAGTTGTGGTCTTGTCCCAAAGCGCCCCGTCGTCAGACCCCTCCCACTCGAGCCATGCGTCGGCGTAGGCATCACCGAGTTTTGACGAACGGAGCATCCGCACCGCGCTGTGGACAACCGCAGATCGCGATTCGTAACCCTGAGCCTGTGCGTAGCTGTCGAGGAACTCGACATCCTCATCAGGAAGGCTCACACTGATCTTCATACCTTCATCATACCAGGGGTAGTAGCTATTTGCTACCAACTCTCTGGTCGTGCACGCCGTTCGGGACCAGGTTGTGTTGACCAGTACAAGTGTTCGTGTCGATCGCGAGACCCACCAGGAGCTCAAGAGGTTGGCTCGAGAGCTCGGGACAACAGTCGGGGAGGCGGTCGCTGTCGCCGCTCGAAGACTCCGTCAGCAGCGGATCGGTCGTGACCTCAGGGCTCCTTTGATCGAGGACGAGACGAGCTGGCTCGATGCTGACCTCGGGTGACGTCATGAACCTCGACCTTGGATCGCCGAGAGGGCGAGAGAAGGGTATGCGGAGACCGGTAGTGGTGGTGACTGCCCAGGAAATCCTTGATGAATCGGCCAATGTCGTGCAGGTCGTTCCACTGACCTCGACGATTTGGCCGTTTGGCTCCGAGGTGGAGATCCAGGCGGATGAGAACAATGGCCTCGAAGCTGACTCCGCCGCACAATGTCAACACATGAGGTCGGTGTCAGTCGATCGGGTGGAATCGGCAAGGGGAAACGTCGGCGTAGCGGCGCTCTCAGAAATCCGGCAAGTCCTCGGCTTGATCCTCGATATCAACTGACGTCGGCGCGCGTGGGGAACGAGTCACGGTTGCGGGCGAGCTTGGTGGGTCAGTGTGGGTTCAGAGTGGCAGGGGCATCCGGAGTGCTTCGCAGACGGGCGGCATCAGGCGAGATCGTCTGTGGCGGTGCCGTGCGGAACCGGTCAGAGCTCAGCTTCGAGGAAGACCACCGGGATAACCCGGTCGGTGCGGGATTGGTAGGTCTCGTATCCCTCGTAGGCGATGACGGCACGGGGCCACCACTGTTGGCGCTCGTCGGCGTCGGCGGTGCGAGCCCGAACCGGCCACCTCTTGGTTCGAGCCTGAACGGTGGCCCTCGGGTCTGCGAGGAGGTTGAGGTACCACTGCGGATGATGGGGACGCCCGCCCCATGAGGCGATCACCACCAGTCTCCCTTTGTCCTCCAGATACAGCAGGGGAACGGTGTGGGGCCGCCCACTGAGTCGCCCCCGGGTGGTGAGCAGCAGCATGTCGTTGCCCACGAGGCGCCTTCCGAGTACACCCCCGGACACCCGATACAACAAACGATGCAGACGGGACAGACGTCGGGCGGTGGCATCCTGCATGAGGAGATTCTCGTCGCTGACCGCACGCATGGGATCGGGTCTGCGATCTCATGCGGTGATGCCGCCGGCATCAAGTCCGGAGAGCAAATCGGCTCCCTGGCCAGGTTGGGCCGATGAGCGACCCATCACCGTGTGAGCACAGACGGGTCGTCACCCGCAACCGCATCATCGCGGGCGAGGCCATTTGCTCGTTCGCTATTTCAGAAACCGCTCGACCCGTTGACACCCGATCCGGCGTCGTAAAGCCATGCCTGTTGTGGGTTATTGGGTGAGGTTCGAATTCGGCTGCTCGATCATGGCGAGAAACTCGCCAGGGGTGCGCACGGGGATCTGCCCTGACAGGCCGAGGAGATCTGATTCGCCTGAAACGAGAACGGATCGGGACTCCGCAGCGAGTCCGATGAGGTAGTCGTCATCCGGATCGGGCGAGCGGACGTCGGTAGGTTTGTCGGGGTCTTGAAAGTGCGTGGCGCTTCGACTGAGGATCTCGAGCAACTCCCGTGCCTCGACTGTGGGCACCCGGTCTTGAAGCTTGAGGTAGCCAAAAGCTCGTTCGAGTTCATCGAGCAGCATTGCCGAGACGACGAGTTCGTAGGCGCCTTCGAACCAGAGCCGGAACAGACGACCCGGCATTCCCCCTGGTGACAGGGTCGCCGAGATGATCACGTTCGGATCGAGGACTGCCCTCAACGCTTCGCTTCGCGCCGCGCCGCCTGCTGCGCTTCAAGGGCGAGCTCCATGGCCTCCTCTTCTGACATGTCGTTTCGGGCCCACAGGCGCTCCATGAGGTCGAGGCCGAGGTCTCGTCGAACTGCGTCTTCGATCACCTCGCTCTCACCTTTCCCGGTCCGTGCGGCGCGTACTTTGACGGCTTTGAGGACGTCCTCGTCGATGGTCAGAGTTGTACGCGTCTTTGTCATACTCGCACACTAGCATCATGATGCATCGACCGGAAGGGGTCGGCTGCGCAGCAACCGCTGTTTTGTCGCGCGCTTG
>JBAVPF010000387.1:0-4052 GCA_049692815.1 Acidimicrobiia bacterium | reverse complement strand
GCCCTCATCCCTCGCCGAGGCAGGGAGCATCGCCGCCGCGGCATCGGAGAACATGACCATCGACTCGAATCTCGCCGAGATCTCGGTGGGATCCTTGCTCTGGGATTTCAAGGGCATACTCACAGGGTCGATCGAGGGTGCAACTCTCCCCGGCGACGTGAAAACCATCAACGGGGCCTCGGTTGTCGTGGCCAGGGAGCCTGAAGCAGGGGCGATGTTGGCCAATTTCCGCTCGGGTAACGCCCTCGCCTCGCAGCCGATAAGGGTGGCGGTGCTCAACGGGAACGGCACTTCCGGGTCGGCCGGTGACGTTTCGCGCAAGCTGGAGGCGCTCGGGTTCCAGGTCGCTTCCATAGGGAACGCCGACTCGAGCTCGTATGAGGAGACGACCGTGATCGTCCCCGACGGCAGCTCGGACGGCTCCGAGATCACCGGAGCCCTCGGATTCGGTGTAGTTCAATTCGGAACTGTCGATAACGGGGTGGATGCCGTGGTGATCGTTGGGGCGGACGCCACATAGGCGAACAATCTCGCAATAGAGTGAGGAGACCGTGGAAGTAACGATCATCGGGGCCGGCTACGTCGGGCTCGTAACCGGTGCCGGTCTGGCGAACCTCGGCCACAAGGTCAGGATCGGAGAGGCAAACCCGAGCAGGGTCGAGCTCCTGGAATCGGGAGAGGTGCCCATCTACGAGCAGGGTCTACCCGATCTGCTGACCCGGGCGAGGGAGCGCGGGACCATCTCCTTCCACACCTCCAATACCGCCGCGATCCAGGACGCCGATCTGGTGTTCCTCTGTCTGCCCACGCCCGAGTCTCCCGACGGGCGCGCCGATCTGACTTTCGTGCATGCAGTGATCGACGAGTTGGCGCGCGAAGTCGACGAGGACACCCTCTTCGTGATCAAGTCGACCGTTCCGCCCGGGACCTCCGCCAGCCTTCGCAAGCGGTTGGCCGACCTCGGCAGCCCGGCCCGGCTCGTCTCACACCCGGAGTTCTTGCGTGAGGGGAAAGCCGTCGAGGATTTCATGGAACCCGACCGGATCGTCGTGGGCGCATACGAGGAGGCGGACGCCGAGAAGGTGGCGTCTCTCTATCGCAGCCTCGACACCGAGGTCGTCATGACCGATCCGACCTCAGCTGAGATGATCAAGTACGCCAACAATGCCTATCTGGCTGCCCGTCTCACCTTCGCCAATGCACTAGCCAACGTCTGTGAGGCAGTCGGTGCCGACGTCACGGACGTGATCCACGGGATCGGGTTGGACCATCGCATCGGCCCGCACTTCCTTCAGCCCGGCCCCGGCTACGGCGGATCGTGCTTCCCCAAGGACACCGCCGCGCTGATAGCGGTCGCCAACGATGCCGGGTACGACTTTCAGCTTCTCAAGGCAGTCATCGAGGCCGACCACGAGCAGCGGAGGAGAGTCGCCGAGAAGGTTCGACAGGCCGCCGGCGGAGGTCTGCACAGACGCCGGGTCGCGATGTGGGGGGTTGCATTCAAAGCCGGCACGGACGACGTGCGGGAATCCCCGGCCCTGCGCATAGCCCGTCTTCTCCAGGACGATGGTGCAGAGGTGGTTGCCTACGACCCGGAAGCGAGCTCCGACGAGTTGACCATGGCCCCGGATCCGCTCTCAGCCGTCATTGACGCCGACGTTCTCCTGGTTGCCACCGAGTGGCCCGAGTTCCAGACAGTCGACATGGTCGATGTGGCGAAGGCCATGAAGGGTCATCGCGTGGTAGACGCACGCAATCTCCTGGACCCGCGAGCGGTGCGCGCAGCCGGTCTCGACTACTGGGGCCTCGGCCGCCCCGGAGCGTGAGCTTCGCTCAGTACCAAGTACCTAGTACCAAGTACTGGGTACCTAACGAAACAGGTCTTCGTCGACGGGTCTGACGAGATCCGCCCCCCGGCCGTCTCCGCGGGGGCCGGTGTATCCCCGAATCAGGGCGGCGGGTATTCCCGCAGCCTTGCCCATCACCAGGTCGGCTGCGGCGGCCAGCTCGTCGGCGACTGCGACCTCCGTGACGTCCAGCTCGCGCCCCGACCAATCCGTCGTCCCCCTCAGGTCGAGGATCGGGAGCAGACCAGAGATGCCTATGGCTACGTCTGTCAGACCGGCCCTCCAAGGCCGGCCGAAGGTGTCGGTGATGATCACCGGCAGGTCGATGCCGATCGTCTGGAGAACACGCAGCCTGATGCGATGGGCGGAGCGATCCGGGTCATCGGGTAACAGGATCATCGTCCCCTCTTCGGCATTCGACCGATCGATGCCGGCGTTGGCGCAGACGAACCCGTGCTTGGTCTCGGCGATGATCAGGCTCCCCCTCCGTCTGACGATGGACGCGGCCACTTCCTCGACCAGCTCCCGCTTGAACTCCTCCTCGTCGCCGACGATTCGGCGGGTGGCCCCCTCGGCTTTGGAGACGATCTTGTGGGTGACGACGAGTACATCGCCGGGCTCCGGCCCGACATCCATGAGCGCCGGCGTCAGGGCCTTGGCAACATCGTCGCCCCCCGTGATCGGCCCCACACCGAGAAGCGGCATCACTTCGAGAGTCATCGGCCGATGATCTCCGCGGCGAGCCGACTCGAGGAGCGGCGTTCGGTGATGAGGGTGTCGGAGACGACCACCTCGACTTGGATGTCCTCCGCCTGCTCAGCATCCGATCGGTCCACGAACAGCCGATCGATGAGCCCTTCGTAAGCCGCCGCGACACCGGCATTGCCCGGGGGCAATCCGAGGCCGGCCATGACCCGGTCCGCCGGGCCCCGCACCGTCTTGCCACCTATGAGGGGACTGACGGCGGTCACGGAAGAGTGGCTTTCGACGGTTTCCCTGATCCCGGGCACGGCCAGGATCGGCCAGATCGAGAGTGGAGGGTTGGAGGGACCTATGACGACCAGGTCCGCCGATTGAATCGCCTCGATCACGCCGGGTGCGGGCCGCGCGGCCTCCGATCCGTCGAAACGAACGTCGGACACGTCGTCGGCGTGTCTCCGATCGACGAAGTAATGCTGGAAGGTGAGCCAGCCGGCGTCGGTGAGCACCATCGTTCGCAGTCTCTCGTCGGTGGCTGGCATGACCCGGGCGCCCAGGTGGAAGCTCTTGGCCGTCGAGCGTGTCACTTCCGAGAGCGGGACGCCACGTCTCAACTCGGCAGTCCGATGGACTTTCAGTGCCAAATCGAGGTCGCCGAGCCTGAATGTGTTGTCGACGCCGAAGCGGGCCAGCTCATCGTTGAACCGGAAGGTGTCGTCGCGTCGCCCCCAGCCGTGCGGGCCTTCTTCACCGGCCAGGGTGTAGACGACGGTGTCGATGTCGGGACTGACCGCCAAACCGTGGTTCTCGGCATCGTCTCCGACATTGACCACGACTACCAGTTCTATCTCCTCGATTGACGCAAAGCCCCTGGCCAGGCGGGCGCCACCGACGCCGCCCGAAAGCTGAACGATCTTCATTGCCTGCCTTTGATATTGCTCAGTGTCGCGCACCCGTCAACAATGGCCGTTCGAAATGTCCTCAACCACGCCGCAGGTAGCGGACGCCGAGACACCCGAGGAGAAACTCGGCGCGCCCCGGGTACGGGTGCTGCTGACGATGGTCGACGACGCCGACATCGACGCAGCCCTCGCCGTGGTGCAGCGTCAAGCGTACGAGCCGGCGCCGGAGATCGTGGTCGTCGGTGGGGAGCGAGACGGGATCTTGTCCGCGGCGACGCTGGAGGAGGCCATCGCATCGACGGAGTCGACGTTCGAGTATCTCTGGCTCCTGCACGCCGACGCCCGGCCACGTCCTGACGCATTGGCAGCCCTGGTGGCCGAAGTCGAGCGCAACGAGGCGGCCCTCGCCGGTTCGAAGCTGCTCAGGGCCGGCTCCCAGGACGAGCTGGAGTCCGTCGGTGGTGCCACCGACGTGTTTGGCGAGCCCTACTCGGGCATCGACGTCGGCGAGATCGACCTCGAGCAGTACGACGTGGTTCGGGAGGTGGCATTCGTGCAGTCGGCGTCGATGCTGGTGCGACGCGACATCGCCCAGGGCCTGAGG
>JBAVPF010000386.1:0-7423 GCA_049692815.1 Acidimicrobiia bacterium | reverse complement strand
CCAGCGACCGGGTCGACCCAGGCCTGGCCCATCGCTGCTCCAATCCCGGCTGCCACGACAGCCAGGGAGGTCAAGGCGTCGGTGCGAGCGTGGCGTCCATCTGTTATCAACGCCTCCGATCCGATCGACTCGCCGACCCCTATCCGATACCTGGCAACCAGTTCGTTGCCGAGTGCGCCGACGACACCTGCTGCAATAACCCAGGGGATTTGATCGATGAGGCGGGGTTCGACGAGGCGTCGGGCTGACTCCCAGATCACCAGAGCAGCCGACACGGCGATGGCAACGACGATGACCAACCCCGCCCAATCCTCGGCCCTGTTGAACCCATACGTGTACCGCTTGGTGGCGGGCCGGCGCCCCACAGCGAAAGCGATCCATAAGGGAATGGCTGTCAGCGCGTCGGTGAGATTGTGAAGAGTGTCCGACAGCAGGGCCACCGACCCGCTGGCCACCACGATGATGGCCTGGATCAGAGCAGTGACGCCGAGGCCGACCAGCGACACCTTGGTCGCCCTCACTCCCACCGCACCGGTGTCGAGAATGTTCGACGCCGGCGCGTGATCGTGGTCGTGCCCCACGAAGTGGCCGAGACGATGACGCAAACGCTCGAACCAACCTTCCGATTCGTGGTCGTGCTGACCGTGATCACTCATCACGAACGAGGGTATGACTGCTCAAGTACCCGAGCGAGTCGCCAACCAGTCGCAACTGAGAGCCGCTCGCCGCGCATGTGGACGCGATGTGGACGCGGTCCGATCCTGCCGAGATCCATCGAACTGACGGGTGCCCGAATCCCCAGATGACATGGGCCTTCTCTTGGTGGGCGTTGACGGACTCGAACCGCCAACCCCTGCCTTGTAAGGGCAGTGCTCTAGCCAACTGAGCTAAACGCCCGGCGAAACGAGGATTCTACGTGGCACCAGAGGGCGAACCCACCCTCGCGGCGATCAGGTCCGCAATGCGCTCGGCTTCGATGCCGATCTCACGGAGTCTCCCGGTGGGCGGTTCGCGGAAACCACAGAAGTAGAGCCCGTCCGCGGAAGTCTCTCCCCCTGACACCACGGGGATCCCTCGCTCGTCGACCAATCCCCGGGACGAGTCGAGCAACCGATCGGCCTCAGCCTTGAATCCGGTGCCGAAGATCACAGCGTCGAATTGCTCTTCGGTGGCGTCGGTGAAAACCACCCCCGTCTCGGTGAAGCTGTCGACCCCGGGCCTCGCCTCAATGGCCCCACTCTTCAGGGCCGCCATCGTCCCGATGTCGAGAAGGGGGATCTTCCCCTTGGTGACGATTTGTTCGATGGGGCCCCAGTCGGCTTCCGGTATTCCCACCTTGGAGATGTCACCTACCAGCAACCGCAGCAGCGGCTTTGACATGAAGTCGGCGACCTTCGGCGGGAGCACCGACATCCAACGGGCCATGGCCAGGATGGGGATCCCCAGGACATCACGGGGCACGACGACCGAAGGGCTCCTGACGCTGAGGAACGTGGCCGCCCCGTGCTCGGCCAAATCGAGGGCAATCTCGCCAGCCGAGTTGCCAAAGCCGATCACGAGCACGCGCTTGCCGCGATACGGCTCGCCGTTCAGATACTGGGCCGTGTGCAAGGTCACCCCCTGATAGGCATCCTGTCCCGGGTAGTGAGGCATGCGAGGGAAATGGCTGAGACCGGTGGCAATGACCACGGTGTCGGCCTCGAAGACATCACCGTCGGCCGTCTCCACCGTCCAGAAGCCGTCTCTGTGGTTCACACGCTCGACCTCCACACCGAAACGAGCGTCGACCTCGGCGGCTGAGGCGTATTCGGACATGTACTCGGCCACCTGGTCACGTGACGGGTATCGGGGGTAGCCGGCGGGCATGGGCATGCCGGGCAGCCCGGAACTGGCCTTGTTGCTGTGAAGGTGGAGCCGCTCGTAATGACGGTGCCAGGCGGGGGCAACTGTGTCCGCCTTCTCCAACACCACCGCGTGCACCCCTCTCCTCCCCAGGCAAGATGCCACCGCCAGACCCGCGGGTCCGGCCCCGACGACCAGGGTCTTCACTCGCTCCAAGTCGCCGACACTACCGGCGGTATGGGTCGCTGAACCTATTCAGGACTTTGTGGATAAATGTCGATGGGGATATCGACAAATGCCAGAGAGTGGTAGGGGGTCTCCCTACGCTGGCCGCCGGCGGTTGAGAGGGCAATGAGCAGGTCTATCGAGCGAGAAGTCAGCGACGAAGCGATCCGGCAGTATCTGGATGGGATAGGCACGTACGACCTCCTGACCGCCGAAGACGAGGTTCGTCTCGCCAAAGCCATCGAAACCGGCAAGAAGGCCGAGATCGCCCTCGAGAACGAGAAGAACGCGACCAAGCGCCGCCAGCTCCACCAACTGGTCCGGGCCGGTGAAGAGGCCCGCCAGACCTTCATCCGATCCAACCTCCGTCTCGTAGTCTCCATCGCCAAGCGCTACGGCCGCTCCCGTCTTCCCTTCCTCGACCTCGTCCAGGAGGGCAACCTCGGACTGATCCGCGCCGTCGAGAAGTTCGAATACCGCAAGGGCTTCAAGTTCTCTACTTATGCCACGTGGTGGATTCGCCAGGCCATCACCCGGGCCATAGCCGACAAGAGCAGGACGATCAGGGTCCCGGTTCACATGATGGACACCATCAACCAGATGCAGACCGCCGAGGCCAACCTGACCAAGAAGCTGGGCCGCAAGCCCACCGACGACGAGCTGTCGGAAGAGTCGGGTCTGACCGTGGCCAAGATCATCGAGGCCCGCAAGGTCGCCCCCGAGCCGATCTCGATATTCGAGCCGGTCGGTGAGGACAACACGACCCTTGGAGACTTCATCGAGGACGTCGACGCCGCTGCCCCATTCGAGCTGATCGCCTCCAAGCTCAACATCGAACAGCTCCGTCACGTCCTCGACCGCCTCAACGAGCGTGAGCGCACCATCATCGAGATGCGCTACGGGCTCGGAGAACGCGAGCCGGCCACGCTCGACGAGGTCGGTCGTCATTTCAATGTCACCCGTGAGCGCATCCGTCAGATCGAGGCCAAGGCATTGGCCAAGATGCGACATCCGTCCACCCCTGACGGGTTGCGTGAGCTCGCCGTCGGCTGACATTCCTTCCTCCCAACCGACGACGGACAGCACAGAGACCACCGCCAACACGGTGGTCTCTGTGCATTCCGGGGCCGTCTCAACCGTTCTGTGAACGTTGGGTACGCGTCACGCGTAGCAGACCCTCACAAAACGGGGTTCCGGGACCGTCTGAACCCTTCTGTGAACGTTGGGTACGCGTCACGCGTAGCAGACCCTCACAGAACGGGAATCAGGCCGAGCTCACCAGATCG
Source organism: Acidimicrobiia bacterium (assembly GCA_049692815.1). Classification (GTDB taxonomy): domain Bacteria; phylum Actinomycetota; class Acidimicrobiia; order Spongiisociales; family ZC4RG35; genus JANQRA01. The sequence continues at coordinate 4,070 of JBAVPF010000386.1, read as the reverse complement.
AGCAGCTCCCCACGATCCGCCTCCAGGGGGAGGTGGGCGTCGGCCCGCCGGGGACGGCCCCGACCCCGGCGACGGTGGAAGGGCTGGCCGTCCCAGAAGATGACGCCACCCCAGACACCCCACTCCATGTTCTCGGTGAGAGCGAGATCGAGACAGCGCACTCTCACCACACAAGTGGCGCAGATCTCTTGGGCACGGGCCAACTCGGACGGTTTGTCGGAGAAGAAGAGCTCGTGGCTCCCCGTCTCCGTACATCGTCCGTCTTCCAGTTCTCTCAGTAGATCATTCATGTCGAAACCTCTCGGGTGATTGCATTGCGGCAAAACAAAAGCCGCCGGGATCCGGCGGCTGCCTGTGGATCGAGATCCTGGTCACATCACATGACAAGGCGCCGCCGTTTGGCTGGATTCAGCACGTCCTCGAGGCCAATGAAGGCGCACGTGCAGAATTCCGCCACTGCAGTGTCGGTTGCGGTCCAACGCATCGGGGTCATCGGTGCTCCTTCATCTCGACGGCGCCATCATGGCCGACCGCCCCGCGGTCCGTCAAGGGAATAAGCGCACGTTCTCGCCCACCCCGGTTCCGGTTCCTCTTCATCGTCGACATACGTAAGGTACAGACCGATGTTCAAGTTCGTGTTCAGGCTGTTCAGTGCGTTCATCCTCCTGGCGTTGGGCGCCGCCGCGGCGGCCAAATTCCTTCTCGAATCCAACGCCGGGCCCACCACCGAGGAGATTGACCTCGTCTCGATATTCGACGGTCGCAACCTCAAGTCGGAGGCCAGTCCCTTCTACGGCGGGAAGGTCCTCGCCATGTTCGGTAGCGTGGTCCTCGACCTGCGGGACGCCACACCCGCACCGACCGGGATCTATCTCGACATGACTGTGTGCATGGGTGGGGTCAACCTGGTCGTCCCGGAAGGCTGGCGGGTCAAGTGCGACGCCAGCATGATCATGGCCGGCTGGTCGGACGTCACCCGAACCACGGCCGCCGACGATGTCCCCACCGTCTTCATCACCGGCACGTTCTTCATGGCCGCCCTCCAGGCGACGAACGAGTCGCCGGTTCCGGGGGCGGCAGCCACCTCATGACGACACGCATCGAGGCAACCCGTCTCATCCCGGGTCGTGGCGACGTCGTCGAGAACGGGGTGGTGGTCTTCGACGACACGGGCATCATCTACGCAGGAGCCTCCTCCGACGCACCCGAGACTCCGGATGCCGACGTGGTCACCACCGACACGGTCATGCCCGGCATGTGGGAGTGCCACGGGCATTTCATCGGCATCTACACCGCCAACATCCCCGAGGCTTTCACCACCAGGCCACAGCTCTCCGCCATGCGGGTCACTGCCGACGCCAAACGGGTCCTCGAAGCCGGGTTCACCTCGGTCAGGGAGATGGGCGGCATGGGAACGTTCCTCGACCGCTCGATCCGGGAAGGCGCCGTCGTAGGGCCCAACGTCTACGGATCGGGCTCGATGCTGTCGATGACCGCCGGTCACGGCGACTTCCACTCGGTGCCGATGGACATCGCCAGACGCCTCCACGCCGTCTGGGGTGAGGACAACATCGTCGACGGTCCCGACGCATGCCGGGCAGGCGTGCGCCGCATGCTCCGACTCGGGGCAAAGGTCATCAAGGTCCATGCCTCCGGTGGGGTGCTAAGCGAACTGGACGACCCGCATCTCCCCCAGTTCTCCAAAGCGGAACTGGAAGCCATCGTCGACGAAGCCACCCGAATGGAGCGTCTGGTCGGCGCCCACTGTCACGGCAAGCGGGGAATCATGGCCGCACTGGAGGCGGGCATAAAGACCATCGAGCATGGCACCTTCCTCGACGAGGAGGCTGCCGACGCCATGGTCGAGACCGGGGCCATCCTCGTTCCGACCAGGTTCATCGTCGATCTCTTGGTCAGTGAGGGCGACGCACACGGGATACCCGAGTATGCCAAGAAGAAGATCGAGATGACCGCCGAGGCTCATGCCGGCGCCCTGGCGCTCGCCGTCGAGAAGGGCGTCAAGGTTGCCTTGGGCACCGACATCTGGGCCACCGGCATCTGGGGCCGCAACGCAGAGGAGATCCCGCTGATGGTCGCCTGCGGCATGACACCTCTCCAGGCGATCGAGGCGGCCACGGCCAACGGCCCGGCCACCCTCGGTCCGCAGGCTCCCAACACCGGGCAACTGGTGGCGGGCATGGACGCCGACGTCATCTGCGTAGCCGGTGACCCCTCAAGCGACCCGTCGGTGCTGGCCAGCCCGGACAACGTCACCCACGTCTTCAAGGGCGGAGTGCGCTACAAGGGCTGACGCTCCGCGGAGTTGGGGCCTCGGGCTCTCCACATCGCATAGTCGGAGGCCCGGTTGGGCTGAACCGTTGTCAGACCGGGTGTCGGGCCAGGATCTCTAGACGGACGAATGTCTGATCGAAGCTTCCGTCATGCCGTCGCAGCGCCTCCACCTCTCCGGCGGCGGCATCTTCGGTCGACGCAGCAATGTCCTGATCGGCGGCTCGAGTCACCACGACCGCGGCCTGAGTCCGCAAGAAGTCGATCATCTGCTCCCGCGTGAATGGGCGACGTTGGGCGATGGTTTTCACAGCTTCGACCGGGAGCTCGAATCCCGCTTCCTCGACGAGATCGAAGACCACCCCGGTGTCGGGGAAGGGCGGCGGCGCCGGGACGCCGAATCTCGACGCCAGATCTCTGACCACGGTCATCACCTTGGGGACGTTCCCGGCACCGGCCGACTCGGAGTGATACCACCCACCGGGTCGCAGCACGCGGAACACGGCCGCGAACACGCGGGGATAGGACTTGAGCGGAACCCAATGGAGCATGGCCCGACTGACGACCTTGTCTATCGAGCCCGGCTCGACGAGCTCGTCGAAGTCTTCCGCTGAGCCTCTCACGAACTCCAGACGCGGATTGTCGTGACGGCGGGCGGCTTCGAGCATGGACACGTCAGGCTCGACTCCGATCACTTTTCCCTTGGTGACGATGTCGGCGAGGCGTGCGGTGAACTCGCCACTCCCGCACCCCAGATCGAGGACGGTGTCGCCCTCTTCTGGCGGCAATCGATCAAGGAACCAATCATCGAACGACCGGTGATGACCGGCGGCCGCCGCGTAGGCCTCACCGCTCCAATCTGATCCCATGGGATACACCTGGCGTAGACAGATGGTGGGCCGTGCGGGACTTGAACCTGCGACCTCTCGCGTGTGAGGCGAGCGCTCTAGCCGAGCTGAGCTAACGGCCCCGGTGGAAGGTTCCAGGTTACCGAGGGCGGTGGGCGTAGTCGACACGACGAATGGCACAATGCGGCTCATGAGCCTCGACGATCTCGGCCCTTATCGCGACGAGCCTGGATTCGAGACGGCAACGCGTCTCGACCAGGCCGATCCTCTCGCCCGGTTCCGGGATCGATTCGTGGAGACCGAGCCGGGCCTCCTCTACCTGGACGGAAACTCGTTGGGGCGCCTCCCCAAGAACGCAGTCGAACTCGTCGGGGACGTCACCGGTCATCAATGGGGTGAGCGATTGATCCGATCGTGGAACGAAGGCTGGTGGGAGCTGCAGCTGCGTCTCGGGGACAAGATGGCGCCACTCGTCGGAGCCGGCCCCGGCGAGGTGATCATCTCCGACTCGACGTCCGTCAACCTCTACAAGCTGGCCCTCTCCGCCCTCGAGTCCTCACCGGAGGGCCGCACCAGGATCGTCACCGACGACCTCAACTTCCCCTCGGACGTCTACATCCTCGACGGTATCGCCCGCAGGGTCGGCGGTGAGCTCGTCGTCGTCCCGTCTGACGGGATCTCAGGCCCGGTCGACCGGCTCGTCGAGGTCTTGGACGAGCGCACCGCCCTCGTTTGCCTCTCCCACACTGCCTTCAAGTCGGGATACACCTATGACATGGCACAGCTCACCGAGCTGGCGCACCGATGCGGGGCGATGATGTTGTGGGACGTCAGCCACAGTGTCGGAGCCATGCCCATCGACTTCGAGGGCAGCGGCGTCGACCTGGCGGTGGGATGCACCTACAAGTACCTCAACGGCGGCCCCGGCTCACC
>JBAVPF010000385.1:0-2357 GCA_049692815.1 Acidimicrobiia bacterium | reverse complement strand
GAACCGGGGCGGCGAACCGACGATGGCGTGCTGGACGGCCGACACGGCGGGGATTGCCGGGCCCATCGCGTTCGAGGACGTCACCGACAGCGCGGGCCTGGTCGAGCCGCTCACCGGGATGCACGGTCACGCCGCGGTGTGGACCGACGTCAACGGTGACGATCGGCCCGACCTCTACGTGGGCACATTTGCCGACAGCGACGCCGAGGAGTACGCATTCAGGGGGGCGACCGGTGCATCTCCGGACCGATTGCTCGTGTCGGACGGGTCGAAGTTCACGGTGGACGAGAGCCTGCCGGAGGCATTCACCAGGACGTCCGGCGGAGCGACAGCGGATCTGGACGGGGATGGTGACCTCGACATGGTGGTCTCGCGCAATCGTGACGAAGACGAGTTGGAGTTGACCTCGAGCCAGGTGTTGGAGAACCAGGGAGGATCATTGGTGCCGGCGGGTGACCTGTCACTTCCTGAAGTCTTCGGCGGCCGCTCGGTCGGGGTTCTGGATTACGACCGCGACGGGTTGTACGACCTTTTCATAGCCGAGGACCACTGGGTCAACGGATCGAGCAGGCTGCTCCACAACGATGGCGGGCTCTCATTCAGCGATGCCACCGCCGAAGCGGGCATCCCCGACGATGTGCACGGATTGGGGGTCGCGACCGCCGACTTCGACGGGGACGGGCTCTCCGACATCTTCGTCTCCGGCTCCAACCGCCTGCTCCTCTCGGACGGCCCGGGCCGGTTCAGCGAGGCCGACAACTCGGTATTCGCCTGGGAGTCCTACGGAGACGAGGACGACGTTGCCGGCGTGTCTGTGGCGGACGTCAACCGGGACGGGCTCCTCGACATCGCGATCGGCCACCATTACAACAGCACCCTCGAGTTCGGCACCGAGGTGGCAGTCCGGCTCTATCTCAATCGGGGCGACGGCCTGTTCGAGGATGTGACCGAACAGGCAGGTCTCGTGCCCATCCCGACGAAGGCACCTCATGTCGAGTTGAACGACTTCGACAACGACGGCTGGCCGGATCTGCTCGCTTCGGCGGCGGCCGGGGACGGTCCCGCCTTGTTCGTCAACGAGGGCGTCGAGGACGGTGTCCCCCGATTCGCCGCTCCGGACGGGTTTGGATCACCTCAGTACTGGGTGGCTGCACCCAGCACTGACTACGACAGGGACGGGCGTCTGGATGTCTTCATGGTGGAGTGGTATCCCTCTCTCCCTTCCATCCTCCTGCGGAACGAGACGCCGTCGGGCCACTGGCTGGAGATCTCGGTGGATGCCGACCATGGATACGGGATTGGCTGGCGCGTGGAGGTTCGTGATGGCGACGAGCTGATCGGGGCGCGGGAGATAGCGGTCACACAAGGGTATTCGGCAGGGGTCCTCCCGGTCGCCCACTTCGGCCTCGGAACCCTCGACGAGGTCGATGTTCGGTTGGTCCCGAGCGACGGGTCGGGCGCCATCGACCTCACGGACGTGACAGCCAACCAGCACCTGCGCTGGCCGAACGGCTGTGGTTGATCGAATCCCCCCTGTTCCGTGAGCGATCAGATCAGACCGAGGTCGAGCACCGCCTGACGCTCACTCTCCAACTCGGCCGCGCTGGCGTCGATCTTGGCCCGGCTGTAGTCGTCGATCTCGAGACCCTGGACGATCTCCCACTTGCCGTTCTTCGTCACACAGGGGAACGACGACATGAGGCCTTCGGGGACGCCGTACGACCCATCGGAGGGGACACCCATCGAAACCCAGTCACCTTCAGGCGTGCCGGACACCCAGTCGCGCACATGACCGATGGCAGCATTGGCCGCCGAGGCGGCCGAAGACGCCCCACGCGCCGAGATCACCTCGGCGCCTCGCTTCGCCACCTTCGGAATGAAGACGTTCTCCACCCAGTCCTCGTCGTCCACGGTGTCGAAGGCCGACGCCCCTTCCACCTCGCAGTGGATCAGGTCCGGGTACTGGGTCGTCGAATGATTGCCCCAGATCGTCATGCGCCGGATGGAGCCCACCGGCTTGCCGAGACGTTTCGCCAGCTGGTTGATCGCCCGGTTGTGGTCGAGCCGGGTCATCGAGGTGAAGTTGGCAGGGTCCATCCCCTCGGCGTTGTTCATCGCGATCAAGGCGTTCGTGTTCGCCGGGTTGCCAACCACCAGGACTCTCACATCCGGTTTGGCGGCAGCCGCGATGGCCTTGCCCTGCACGGTGAAGATCGCCCCGTTGGCCTCGAGCAGGTCGGCTCTCTCCATGCCTGCCTTACGCGGCATGGCCCCCACCAGGAGACCGAAGTCGGCGTCCTCGAACGCCGTCTCCGGATCGTCGGTCTTGACCATCCCGGCGAGGAGGGGGAAGGCGC
>JBAVPF010000384.1:0-3506 GCA_049692815.1 Acidimicrobiia bacterium | reverse complement strand
GTCTATCTCCTCGCGAGAGGCCTGGCCCACGTCGCCGATGAACATGTACCCGTCACCGAACGACCAGCGCCAGGGATTGCGGAGCCCGGAGGCCCAGATCTCGTCGCGGCCCGCACTGCCCACGTAGGGGTTGTCAGAGGGGATGTCGTAGGGCTGGGCACCGTCCACGTCCATCCTGAGGATCTTCCCCAGGAGACTGTTGAGGTTCCGCGCCGTGTTGTAGGAGTTGTTCCCCCCTCCCCCGTCACCGGTGCTCAGGTAGAGGTAGCCGTCGTCGCCGAAGGCGATGAACCCGCCGTTGTGGTTGGAGGCCGGTTGGTCGATCTCGAGAACGGTCCGTGGAGACCCGGCCGACTGCAGATCGGCGGCGATGTCGTATTCCACGAGATAGGTGTTCCCGTCCGTTCCGACGTACCAGGCGAACATCCGGCGATCGGTCGGGTAGTCGGGATGGAAGGCGATGGAGAGCAGGCCTCGCTCCCCGCTGAAGAGGACATCTCCGGTGAGGTCGAGGAATGGTGTCGACTTGAGCGACCCGTTCTCGAAGACTCTGACCACACCACCTTGTTGGACGATCATCAGCCTGGCCTCCCCCGGCGGCGCTATCGCCTGTACAGGGCTGGAGAGCCCACCCACGACCAGTTCCCAGTCCAGACCTGGCCTGACCGGAGGGACCTCGGCGGGATAGCCGAATGCCCTCGCCAGGAACGAGGCCATGGCGTCTCTGCGCACCAGATCGTCTGTGCAGTACATGTCGTTGGCGGGCGGGTTGCAGCCCAGAGTGATCCCGGCCTCGGCGATGGCATTGATATCGGCCTCGAAGACGGATGTCTCGTCGTCGACGAAGTAGTCGTTACCCGACGCGGGGAGAGTCAGGGCACGACGCAGGAACGCCGCCATCTGACCGCGTCGGACTGTCGAGTCGGGACAGAAGTGAGTGTTGGCCGGCGGGTTGCAGCCCAGCGTGATCCCGGCTTCGGCGATGGCATTGATGTCGGCCTCGAAGATCGAGGCGTCGTCGTCGCTGAAGAAATCCTTGGTGGAATCGGGCAGACTCAGTGCGCGACGGAGGAACGCCGCCATGGCCCCGCGATCCACCGGAGTCGACGGGCAATATCGATCGCTGAAAGGCGGATTGCAGCCCTGGGTCACACCCTCGGCGGCGATGGCCTCGATGTTGCCTTCATGGACGTTCCCGTCGTCGTCGGTGAACGTGCCGCCAGGGGGTAGGGCCGCGGACAGCGGCAAGACTGGAACGAGAATCAGGAAAACGACGACGAGGGCGAGCCAGTTGGTTCTCTTCCGCATGACGATCACGACTCCTCTTCCCCGTTCATCAGGACCCCAAACCAGCACGATCCAGAAAGGCTGCCATCGTCTCCCTGCTCACCGGGTCTGTCGGGCAGAACCTGTCGTTGGCCGGCGGATTGCACCCCCTGGTGATCCCGGCAGTCGCCAGCTTGGCGATGTCGGTGGCGAAGAGCGAGCCCGTGGGCACATCTCTGAACCCGGGATGATCGATGGCGGTCAACTCGAGCGCCCGCACGAGAAACGCCGCCATTGTTTGCCGGCTCACAGGATCCTTCGGGCAGAACCTGTCGTTGGCCGGCGGGTTGCACCCCTTGGTTATGCCGGCCGTGGCCAGTTTGCCGATGTCGGCCTCGAAGGTCGATCCGGCTGGCACGTCGACGAACCCGGGATGCGTGTTCTCGGTCAGTCCAAGGGCTCGAACGAGGAATGCCGCCATCGTCTCACGGGTGACCACGCTCTTGGGACAGAACGCGTCCTTGAATGGTGGGTTGCAACCTTGGGTGACACCGGAGGCCGCAATCGACTCGATGTTCGCCTCGAAGATGCTCCCCTCGTCGTCGTAGAACGAGCCCTGATAGGACAAGGTGACAGGGCTCGTTTCCTGGCAATCCCAATCAGGGTTGAGGAACCAGCGGTCGGCGGGGATTCCCGTCGAGCTGTTGCCGAGATACGCGGTCACCACTCCGTCGGCGAGGGTTTCGATGTCGGCCCGCCCGTCCCCGTCGAAATCGCCGGCGGCCAATGCGTCGATGCTTGCGGTCGCCGCGCTCACACTGGCCGAGGTGACTTTGGCCCAACCACTCTCAAAAGTGAGGACGTCGACACTCGAGCCCGGATACAGGGCAAACAGTTCGGGCGTGTCCCCCCCGTCCCGATCTCCGGCGGCGATGAGGCTGGGAACGCCTCCAGGCAGGCTGTGCTCGTCGAGGAGGGTGGTGAGATCGGGACCCTGCCAAATGCGAACCGTGCCTGACACCGTCGCCTCCCAGAGGTCGGAGATGTAGTCACCGTTGAAGTCGGCGCCGGTGAAGGCCACGGAGCTCGAGGAGGCTCCTGTGGCACTGGTGGAGAGGTTCTCAAACTGCTCGACTCGCAGGGCAGTCGTGGCACTCATCGTCGCCCCTGACGCCTTAAGGGCCACGAGATCCTGTCCGCTGTCACCGTCGATGTCCATGAACACGATGCGGTCCGCCTCATCGATGGTCGTGTCAGAGATGAACCATCGGAATACGGAGCAGTATCCATAGTCGTAGGTGCTCGATGCCACGTCGACCACGGCACCATCTGGATGTGAGCGCAGGCCGATGACGTCGGGCACCCCATTCCCCGAACCATCGGCGAGCCCAAGCAGGTAGGTCGCCTTTGCCCCGGCGAACTCACTCCTGTGATCCCGTGTCGGGCCCGAGAAGCCCGTCTGCGAGGTCTTTGGCGGGATCGGGGTCAGCGAGTCGGAGGTGTTGGGTGTAGCTGCCGGTCCCATCCAACTGAAGTGCATCGGGTCTTTGATGCCCTGCCAGTACCCACCCCAGCAGAATCCCTCCTGTGTCCAGGCGTCGACGAACCATTGAGGCATGTTGGTGATCAGTTTCCCGTCGGATCGATACGGGTTCTGCTGCGGGTTGATGTCGATGGCGAGACCCATGCCATGGCGTGAGACCTGATAGCTGCCTCCGATAGTTCGCGGAACGAAGGCACCCACCGACGTGATGTTGTAGACACGTCCCTGCGCGGCCTGAGCGGCGAGGTTCGCCGCGACTTCATTGAGTGCAGGGATCATCGCCTCGTGAACGAGGGTGCGACGGCCCCCGCTGTAGGGGACGTTCCAATAGACGAGATGGGAGCGGATTTCCGAGATGCTCCGGCCGAAGTACGTGCCATATGGCCCGAGGATGGCTTCGGAATTGGGCAGCGAGCCCATCTTGGAGGCGAATGGCGTTCGTGTGTACGGAGAGTCGCACCCCGAGGACTCAGAGAAGGCCTCCCATCGAGTGGATGTGTCGGAGGCGAGGGCAGGGGGCTGTGGCACGAGCGTGAGCGCCCACGCGGCAACCAGGGTGAGAGCCACGAGTCGACGCGGCATCGAGGCCGACTTCCCGTGAGAATGATTCTGCGGGCGTGGCATCAGTCTGGAGAGATCCTCGATTCGAACTGTTTTGCCCCAAGCCCGCGCAAGCAGACTAGCCGCCCGCCAGGCC
>JBAVPF010000383.1:0-1773 GCA_049692815.1 Acidimicrobiia bacterium | reverse complement strand
GATGTCTGGGCGCGCAGAGCTCTGGGGCCCCTCGGGGACGACGACACGATGAGCGTCGAGGGGCTGAGTGCGCGTCGTGCCGTCGGGTAACCTCTATTCCGCTCTCGGCGTCCGCCCCGGACGCCTCATGACCGGGTCATCTCGTCGTGACCGCCGAAGTCGCTACGCATCGCAGACTGGACTTGGGCTGCGAACTTCCCGCGTTCCCGTGACTCGAAGCGCGTGTTGAGGGCCGCCTGTATCACACCTGCCGGCACACCTTCCTCGATTGCGGCGATCGCCGTCCATCGACCTTCGCCCGAATCGGACACGCGCCCGCCGAAGGCGGCGAGGTCTGGTGACCTTGCCAGAGAGCTCGCGGTGAGGTCCATCATCCATGAGCTGATCACGGCACCCCGCCTCCACACCTCGGCGACCTCCGCAACATCGATCTCGTACTCGTAGTACTCAGGGTCGCGTAAGGGCGTTCTCTCCGCACTGACCTCTGTCTTCTGCTTCCCGGCGTCGGCGTGCCTGATGATCGACAAACCCTCCGCTATGGCGGCCATCATCCCGTACTCGATTCCGTTGTGGACCATTTTCACGAAGTGCCCCGCGCCGGTGGGCCCGCAGTGCAGATAACCCTCCTGAGCGGTCCCATCGGAGCGCTTTCGCCCCGGCGTCGGCTCGGCTGCGAGTTCTCCGGGTGCGATGGAGCGCCACAATGGGTCGAGACGCTGCACCTGCCCTGGCTCACCGCCGATCATCAGGCAGTAGCCGCGCTCGAGACCCCAGACCCCGCCACTGGTCCCACAGTCGATGTAGTGGATGCCGCTCGGGCCCAACCGTCGCGCGCGGGCGATGTCATCGCGGTAGTACGAGTTGCCACCGTCGATGATCACGTCATCTCGTGCCAGGGATTCGGCGAGCAGATCGACCGTCTCATCGACATGGCCGGCCGGGACCATGACCCACACGGCTCTCGGCGTCTCCAGACCGGCGACGAGTTCTTCAACGCTGTGTGCTGCGGTCGCCCCTGTTTGGGCGAGCGCTTCGATCGCGTCGGTGTTGATGTCATAGACCACGCATTCATGCCCGTCCGCCATCAGCCTTCGCACAAGGTTGGCGCCCATGCGGCCGAGACCGATCATTCCCAGTTGCATAGGTGAGTCAGTTGCCATCATGCTCCTTTCTGCTCCCTGTACCAGAAGTAGTCTTGGGACGGGTGGCCCGTCAGCCTTGTTTGAGCCGGCGGTATTGGCGTATCAGCGAATTGGTCGACTGGTCGTAGTTCAGGTCTGGGTCTTCCACGGCGATGAGCTTGGGGGCGATCTCGTGGGCCATCGTCTTTCCGAGCTCCACTCCCCATTGGTCGAAGGAATCGATCCCCCAGATCGTCCCTTGGGTGAACACGCTGTGTTCATAGAGAGCCACGAGGGTTCCCAATCGATATGGAGTCAGCATCTCGGCCAGGAGGACGTTGGTCGGGCGATTTCCCTCCATCACTCGATGTGCAACGAGTCGTTCGGCGGTGCCCTCGGAACGGACCTCATCGGCAGTCTTGCCGAAAGCCAGGGCGCGAGCCTGAGCAAAGACGTTCGACGAAAGCAAGTCGTGTTGATCGCCGAGAGAATCCAATGGTTTGGCGAAACCGATCAAATCGATCGGGACCATGGTCGTGCCTTGGTGGATCAGCTGATAGAAGCTGTGCTGGCCGTTCGTTCCGGGCTCACCCCAGAAGATTGCACCGGTTTCCGATTCGACCGGGCGGCCATCCAGGGTGACGTGCTTGCC
>JBAVPF010000382.1:0-2029 GCA_049692815.1 Acidimicrobiia bacterium | reverse complement strand
GCTCTACGCGGTGAGCGCCACGTTGGCCAGGGCCGAGTCGCTGGCGGAGATCGTCCCCCACCTCGTCGGCACGATCTGCAAGTACCTGGACGCACAGGTCGGCGTCGTGCTGCTCCACGACGGCGAGATGCAGAGATTGGAGGTCATGAGCCCAATCTGGGTCAACGGGTACCCGCTGGAAACAGACCCGATCTCCGTCGAGATCAACGCCCCGTCGGTCGTCGCTCAGACCTACCGGGCCGCCAAGCCCATCTACGTCAGGCGCGTCGACCAGGACACCGACTCACACGTCCTGCTGAAGGACCTCGGCTTGAAGCAGGCCCTGGTCGCGCCGCTGAAGGTCGAGTCGATGCGAGTGGGGGTGATCGTCGTCGGCGACCCGTATGCGGGTGATTTCACCGAGGACCAACTCGACCAGCTCGGCTCCCTGGCGGCACCCGCCGGGCTCGTCCTCAGCCAGATAGGTCGTTACGAGGCCCAGGCGGAGATGACCCGCCGTCTCGAGGAGGTGGCGCAGATGAAGACGGACTTCGTCTCCACCGTGAGCCACGAGCTGCGCAGCCCGCTCACCTCGATCATCGGATCGCTGGACACCGTCAACCGCCCCGAGCTGGCGCCGACGGAGCCCACCTCACAACAGCTGCTCCTCAGCGCCCGCCGCCAGGCCGGCCGGCTGCAGCGTCTCATCGAGGACCTCCTCGTCGTCTCACGCATCGATCGCGGCGCCATCCCCGTCCACCCGGAGACCGTCGAGGTCAAGGACATCTTCGACGAGATCAACAGGGTCGTGTCCATCGAGCCTGCGATGACCGTCGAGCCCGACAACCTGGCCGTCTACGTCGACCGGGACCACTTCTCCAGAATCCTGATAAACCTCGTGGAGAACGCGGCGAAGTACGCCCCGGACAGCTCTGTCGAGCTGTACGCGTGGCAGAAGGCGCAGAGGGCGATGATCGCTGTCGTCGACCACGGCCCCGGCATCCCCGAATCCGCCCGGCAGAGCATCTTCGAGCGGTTCACCCAGCTCGACCAGTCGGACACCCGTTCCAAGGGTGGCACGGGCCTCGGGCTCTCCATCGTGAAGAGCCTGGCCGAGGTGATGCACGGGTCGGTGAGGGTGGAGGCCACGGAGGGTGGCGGCGCCACGTTCGTCCTCGACATCCCCGCCGCGGCCACGATGCCCGCCGGCATCTGAGCAGGAGTCGATCAGCTCTCGTCGCCCCCAGCGGCGATGGCGTGGAACCCGCCGTCGACATGAACGACCTCTCCGGAGGTCATCGGCGCCCAGTCGCTGAGGAGCACACACACCATGCGGGCGACAGGGTCAGGATTCGAGGTGTCCCAGGGCAGCGGTGACCTCTCACTCCACACATCGTCGAACCTGGCGAACCCCGGGATGGACTTGGCGGCGACGGTGCCCAGGGGGCCGGCCGAAACCGCGTTCACCCTGACGTTGTGGGCGCCGAGGTCCCGGGCCAGATAGCGGGTGACACTCTGCAAGGCGGACTTGGCGACGCCCATCCAGTCGTAGGCGGGCCAGGCCTGACTGTTGTCGAAGTCCATGGCCACCAGGGCCCCGCCACCCGCCTTCTGCATGAGAGGGAGCAGTGCCACCGCCAGGGTCTTGTAGGAGAAGGCCGAGACGGTGAAGGCGGTCTGAGCAGACTCGACCGGGGTCTTGAGGAAGTTGCCGCCGAGTGCGTCCTCGGGAGCGAAGGCGATGGCATGAAGGGCGCCGTCGACCCGGCCCCACCGCGAGTCGAGGTCGGCGACGACCGTCTCCACCTGTCCCGGGTCGTTGATGTCCATCTCGAGGACGTCACAGGGCCGGGGCAGACGTTGCACCGAACGCTCGGTGAGACGGAGGCCCCTACCGAAACCGGTGCAAACGATCTCCGCTCCCTGTTCCTGTGCCACCCGGGCGGTGTGCCAGGCGATGGAGTCGTCGGTGAGGACACCGGTGATCAGGAGTCGCTTGTCTTGGAGGAGCATCAGAAGCTGTGCCCGAATGTCATGATCCCTCTTATGC
>JBAVPF010000381.1:0-8165 GCA_049692815.1 Acidimicrobiia bacterium | reverse complement strand
CAGGGGGCCTCCGCCGTTCACACGGGCAGGGCATGCATCGCCGCGGCGGGGCACGAGATCGGAGCCGGATACTCGGTGCAGGCAAACATGGTGAAGGGTGACAGGGTTTGGAAGAGCATGAGCGAGGCCTATGAGGAAAGCGGAGGCGACCTCCCGCTCAGGCTGATCGAGGCACTCGACGCGGCAGAGGCGGCCGGCGGCGACCTACGAGGCCGGCAGTCTGCGGCAATCCAAGTGGTGTCGACCGACAACTCGATCGCCAGCGAAGTGCTGGATCTGAGGGTCGACGACCACCCGGACCCCCTCACCGAGTTGCGTCGGCTGGACACCTTGAGACGGGCCGTCGAGCAGATGGCGGGAGCGTTTTCAGACGCCAAGACCGGCGACAGCTCAGAGGCCCTGGCGACCTTGGATCGGGTCCAGGAAGTGTTCGGAGAGAAGAATCGGGAGCCAGACGCGTGGGCAGCAGTGCTGGCATTGCGAAGCCGCGACTTCGCTGACGCCACTCGACGTCTGGCCAGAGTCGCCAGGACAGAACCGGGTTGGCTCGAGCTCGTGGCGCACCTTCCTGCGGCAGACATGCTCGAAATGGACACCGATGAGCTGCAGGGCTTCCTGCGCTCGCTGCACACGGCGTTCGACAGAAACATCGAGTCATGAGCCCTGACGCGCTCAAAGCATCGATCGCCTCGCAGATCTCGGCCGGAGCCGAAGAGCTGTTTGATCTCTCACACGAGATACACCGCAACCCGGAGCTGGCTTTCCACGAGGAAGCCGGGGCACGGTTGGTCGCGGACGCTCTCGAGGACCCGGCAACGACCGTGGAGGTGGGCGGCTACGACCTCCCGACCTCGGTTGACGCCAGGTCGGGGGGAGGGGGGCTGGTGGTCGCCCTGGTGGCCGAGTATGACGCCCTCCCCGGCCTGGGCCACGCTTGCGGTCACAACATCATTGCTGCAGCAGCGGTGGGGGCGTTCCGAGCGCTGCGGCCTCATCTCGACCAGCTCGACCTCGAGCTCAGGCTTGTCGGCACACCGGCCGAGGAGGGCGGAGGCGGCAAGATCCTGCTATTGGAGAGAGGAGGGTTCGACAACGTGGACGCGGCGCTGATGGTTCACCCCGGCCCGGTCGACCTCCCATACATGCCCTCACTTGCCACAACGCGCTTCGACGTGACATTCAGGGGCGCGGCAGCACACGCTTCGGCGTTCCCCGAACACGGAATCAACGCTGCGGATGCCGCAGTCATCAGCCAGGTCGCCATCGGCCTGCTCCGACAGCAACTCACCGCCGATCAGAGAGTCCATGGGATCGTCATCGACGGAGGCGATGCGCCAAATGTCATACCTGATCGGGTGAGGCTCGACTACATGATCCGGGCGGCCGACATCGAAGGGCTCGAAGCTCTCGAGCGCAAGCTGCGCGGCTGTTTCGACGCCGGTGCCATTGGCACCGGGGCAACCCTCGAGTTCGAGCGCTCGATGCCGATCTACGCCGCCCTCGAGCCCGACCCGATCCTCACCGACGCCTACGTGTCGAACGCGGCGGCGCTCGGCCGCGAGGTGAGGCCAATCACCGAGCGCGCCCGACGAGCAGCCGGGTCTACCGACATGGGCAATGTCTCGTTACGAATCCCGTCGATCCATCCGATGATCGGCCTGGGTCGCGACGCAGGAGTCATCCACGGCGAGGCCTTCGCCAAGGCGGCCGGCTCGGTCGTAGGTGACCGGGCAGTCATCGATGGCGCAATAGCCCTGGCGCACACGATCGTGGACGCCACCCTGGATCCGGCCATCAGAGAGCACCTCGACCACCCCGCCGTTCCCTGACGATCAAAACCGTCAAGCGTCACTTTACACTTTGAGAACAGACCTCTAGGATCTGCGCGGACCAGGAGGTGCCGTGACCACCTACGCGAGCGCCACATCGGACAAGGAGATCCTCCTGCTTCACAAGAGCCAATCAGTGCGGCCGAGTCCCCAGCCCCGCCAACAAGGATGCCCCAATCGTGATTGAAGAGGCCCGGACCGCCGACACGGCGGTGCTCGTAGAGATCGGTTCTGCTCCTGTGACGCTCGAGTCGATCGGACGAGCGGGAGACCTTCTGACCGGTGTCGGTCCCAGATCGTTCTTCCACGCGGGACCGCCCATCGAGCCGTCGGAGACCATCGGAGCGATGAGAGGCGCTCTCAGGGGTGCTCTCCTCCTCGAAGGCGAGGCGGAGACGCCCGAAGAAGCCGAGCGGATAGTCGCCAACAACGACCTGACCATCAGTCCCTGTCACGACAACGGCGGCGTGGGGGCCCTGGCTGGGGTGGTGTCCCCGACTACACCCATCGTTGTGGCCCGGCATCAGAACGGACCGCAGGCATTCGGCACAGTCGTGGAAGGTCTCGGGCGAGCCCTCTCCTTTGGCAACTACGACCCGGAGACCCTCGACAAGGTTCGCTGGCTGTCCGAAGAGTTCTCCGACACATTGCGTGACGCGTTCGCCCTGATCCCCCCTGTCGACATCGCCGATCTTCAAGCACGGGGCCTGCGACGAGGCGATGAAGGGCACAACCGGATCGTCGCATCCACCGAGAAGCTCATAGCTCTTCTCGCACCCGCTTTCCTGGAGCTCGGACCGAGATGTACGGCGACGCTCAAGGAACTGGGGAGCAATCCTCATTTCTTCCTGTCACTCTCGCTAGCGGCCGCCAAGGCCACGGCGCTGGCGATGGAGGCCAGCGGGCCTCGCGGTCTCGTCACCGCTCTCACCGGGAACGGCGTTCGCGTGGGCATCCGTGTCAGCGGTAGCCCGAGCTGGTTCGTGGACGCCCCGGTCGCCCCCAAGAACATGATGGTGATTCCGGGTCGCCACGAGTCCGACGCGGCCCCACTCATGGGCGACTCGGGCATCACCGAGACCGTCGGGCTTGGTGCCTTCACCCTGACCGCCTCGCTTTCGCTTGCTCGGGTGCTCGGTGTCGACGCCGCGGGTGCACAACGTGTCGTCGATCAGATGCGCACGATCTGCATGACGGAACATCCAAGATTCCGCCTGCCGGCCGACGATTTTCGGGGCTCCCCTTTCGGCATTTCTGCCGCGGCTGTGGCCGCGACAGGCATAACCCCGGCTGTCAATGCCGGCTATGCGCACCGGGTGCCCGGAGAAGGTCGCGTCGGTGCCAACCTGGCCCATTACCCCATCGGCCCCTTCCGAGCGGCTGTGGAGACGTTGGCGGATCGAG
Organism: Acidimicrobiia bacterium; assembly: GCA_049692815.1. Taxonomy (GTDB): domain Bacteria; phylum Actinomycetota; class Acidimicrobiia; order Spongiisociales; family ZC4RG35; genus JANQRA01. Next base: position 4,932 of record JBAVPF010000381.1, on the reverse strand, counting down.
CAGGTGGCTAGGGTGTCCCGGCAGTCAGGGTTCTCTGGGTCGCAGTTGTCCCTGCAACCATCACCCCCTTCGGAGCCAGCTGAACTCTCCCGCCGATCCCACAGCACAAGCCATGACCACCGATAGCGAACAGACGAACAGAGAGAACCTGTCAGAGGAGAGCAAGCCACTGCGCATGGCGGACCTGGTCAAGGCGACAGACGTGCCGAAGTCCACCATCCTCTATTACGTGTCGGAAGGACTGTTGCCGGAGCCGGAGCGACCGAAGCCGAACGTCGCCTACTACGACCCGATATGTGTCGACCTGATCCGCTACATACGTGGAGCACAGAGGATTCATCGCTATCCCCTCTCTCTCATTCGAACGAACGTCAAACACATCCTGGGTGGAGCCTCGGGCGAGCAGATTCTTCAGCTGGGACAGCGCCTGCTGGGTGAGCCAACGGAGATGTACACCCAGTCGGAGGTGGCCGAGCAGGTCGGGATCGACGAGACCCAGGTCAAGCATCTGGTGGACCTCGGATTGGTCTGGCCCACCGCCGACGGCACATTCGACAACTACGACCTGAGAATGGTCGAGCTCCTGACCAGGGCCGAGAACGTGGGCCTGCCGTCGGAGTCCTTCGTTGCGGTGGCGGAGGCCGTCAGACAGGTGGAGGAGGCCGCCGCCACAATCGTCCGGGAGCATGTTTCAACACCGATGGGGACGCAGCAGACATCCGTTCTGATCGATGTCCTGGGTCGAATGCAGCCCTACCTCGTCCGGCGCTACTTCGAGAGCCGTGACGTCGTGACCAAGCGCGAGGGTTAGCGGAACCAGGCCCTGATCCGGTCTGCCACCACGCCAGGGATCTGGTCGGCGAGATAGATGCCGGCTCGGGGAACAACCTCCAGGACGCTCGTCTCGAGATGCTCATGCGTGGGTTCGAGGCCGGAGCGAATCGTGTCGTTCTCCCCGCCCATCACGTATGTGGGGCAACGGATTGCCCCGAGGACATCGGCGAAGTCGAGCTCGAGCACCGCTTTGTAGGCGAGCTGTGGATCCACGGCCGTGAAGTAGAGGACCAGCTCGCGCTGTGCGACTTCAAGCGGGACGTCGCGAGCCAGGTGCCGGTGCCGCCTCCATGCATCCACCAGATGCTGGCCGTTCTCCGCGATCACGTCGTCGCGAATCCCCCCTTCGATGCGCTCCCGCACGGCCTGATCGAGGAACGGGGGCCCGGAAAGCATCAGCCGATCCACGCGATTGGGGAAAGCGGCTGCGATCCATGCCGCGATGGCGGCGCCCGTGTGGTGGCCGTAGAGCCCGAACCCATCGACACCCATTGCGCCCAAGGCGTCCACCAGCACATTGCCCAGGGCCGGGACGGTGACTTCTCCGTCCAACGGGTCGGATGAACCGAAGCCTGGTGTATCGAGGGCGATGACCCGGAACTCGTCTCCCAACTCGGTCATCAGCTCCAGATACCCGATCGACGAGCTCGCCGTCTGATGGAGCAACACGAGGGGAAGCGGTCGTTTCGAGTCTCCACCCGCCTCCAGAAGGTGGATCTGACCCCCGTTCACCCCCACATAGCGCTTCACGACCCCGCGACCCGGAGGCCGTAGCCGCGAACTCGTCATCAGAACTCGTCCCAAGCGTCGTCGCCGAGAGTATCTCCGAGGTAGGCACGGGCGATGATCTCTTGATCCCGGAACCGGTCCACCGGTCCGGATGCCTTGGTGCGACCAGATTCGAGTATGACGATCGTGTCGGCCACACGCATCGCCGCCTGCACCACCTGCTCGATCAGGAGTATCGCCACCCCATGGTCCCGAATGCGGGCAACGGTCTCATATAGAGAGTCGACCAGAACCGGAGCCAGCCCCAGCGACGGCTCGTCGAGTATGAGCAGCCGCGGCTCGGTCATGAGGGCACGAGCAACGGCGAGCATCTGCTGTTCGCCACCGGACAACCGACCCGCCTGAGACTTCTTGAGGGCCCCCAGCTTGGGGAACAACTCGTGGATGAAGTCTTCGGTGCCTGGGTCTACTCGTCCCTTGGCGGCGAAACGCGCCACCTGGAGATTCTCAGCCACGGTCAGCTCGGGGAAGACGCGGCGCCCCTGTGGAACATGGGCGATGCCCGAGCGGGCTCTGGCCTCGGGCGATGTCTGGGTTATGTCGAAACCCTCGAACTCAATCACGCCGCCCCAGCAGGGGAGGGTGCCGGCGATGAGCAAGGCCATCGTGGTCTTGCCCGCGCCGTTCGGCCCGAGCACACAGCAAACCTGGCCGGCGTGGACCTCGAGCGTCGCTCCCCACAGAACCTTGACGCCGCCGTAACCCGATTCGACATCGCGCAGCTCGAGTAACGCCGTGGATGTCACGTGTTCCCTCCGAGATAGATGGCAAGAACCTGGTCGTCGTTCCTCACCTCATCGGGCGTGCCTTCGAAGATCACGGAACCTGCGTCGAGCACCGTGACCCTTTGACAGGAACGCATCACAAGATCCATGTCGTGATCGACGAGCAACACACCTGTCCCCAGGTCGGCGAGCCTCCGCAGCACGTCGACGAGCTTCAGCTTCTCGGTCACCGTCAGGCCGGCACCGGGCTCGTCCAGAAGCATCAGACGCGGCTCCGTCATCATCGCTCTCCCCACCTCGACCAGACGGCGAACCCCGAAGGCGAGCCCCGAGGCATAATCATCCAGTAGGTCGCTGAACCCGAGGATGGCGGCCACTTCTTCTGCTCGGGAACGGGCTTGGCTGCGGCCGCTGGAGAGGACGGGCACGGTGAGGTTCTGGAACACGGTCATCCCACCCCAAAGCCGTGCCTGCTGGAAGGTTCGGGCAACTCCTGCGAAGAGAATCGACGCCGGAGACAACCCGATGAGCTGTTTGCCGTCGAGCGTGACCGAGCCGCGATCGGGTCGCGTCACACCGGTCATCGCGTTGAGAGCAGTCGACTTGCCGGCACCGTTGGGACCGATGAGCCCGTGGACGGAGGACTCGCCCATTTCCATGGTCATGCGGTCAACGGCAGTCACCCCTCCGTACGTAACGACCAGGTCAGCCACGGACAGCATCTGTCACCTCCGCCGGCTCGCCCGGTCCGGATTGGGCATGTCTTCTGGGTGGCAACGACTTGTCGTGCGACGCCCTCCTGATGAGATGCGCGAATCCGCCGGGGAGGATTATCAGGAAGAGGAGGAGAGCCACGCCGTAGATGGCGTCGGTCAGTCCAGAGGTTCGACTCAGGGCAACCGGCATGAGCGTGATGAACGAAGCGCCTATTAGCGCTCCCGCCAGAGATCCGGAGCCTCCCAGGATCACCGCCACGATGACATAGATGGAGAAGAACAACCCGTAGTCGAATGGGGCGACGAATGAAACGGTGACTGCGAGCAGGCTTCCTGCGACACCGGCTATCGCTGAGCTGACTGCGAAGGCAGCCACCTTGTATGTCTTGACGGGCACACCGTTGGCCTCTGCGGCGATCGACGAATCGCGCACCGCCACCCACCTTTGCCCAACGGGTGAGCGAATCAACGCTGCCACCGCCAGGACGACCAGCCCGAGGACGACGGCTGTCAGGTAGTAGAGACTCCGGTCACTCCCCAGATCGAGCCCGAACAAGACGGGTGCCGGCACACTCAGGCCTGCGGCGCCGCCGGTGGTGTCCCGAAGCTGTAGCGCTATCTCGATGACAACGAAGCTGAGGGCGATCGTGGCGATCGCCAGATACACCCCAGATAGCCGAAGCGTCACCAGTCCGAGCAAGCCACCGATGACCCCCGCTACCAGCGCCGAGAGGAGGAGAGCGATCCAGAACTCGAGCCCGGTCCAGTGAGTCAGGAGGAGACCGGTCGTATAGGCACCAATCGTCACCAGGGCGCCGTGACCGAGGGAGATCTCCCCCACGTAGCCCATGAAGAAGCTGAGCGAAACCACTGCCACCGTCACGGACAGCGTCACTGAGTAGCTGCGCAACGAGAAAGGATGTGGAAGCATCGGCAACACGGCGACGAGAGCCGCCAGGACGGCCATCCAGGCGATGCGGACCGGGGAACGCCAGGAACCGACACGGGGCAGCGAAGGTCGCTCCTCGGCTTCGCCCGATTCGGGCACGAGGACCGCCGCCTTGCCGACCAGACCGTTGGGACGTGTCACCAGCACGATGAGGATGATCCCGAACACGAACGTGTTCTTGAATCCGGGGCTCGCCAAACCGGCGATGAGGCTGGAGACAACTCCGAGTGTGAGCCCTCCCACCACCGCTCCCCCGGCTGTCCCAAAGCCACCGAGGACCAACGCCGCGATGCTCTGGATGAGGATGGTGGTCATGATCGAGTGATCCACCTGGATGAACGAGCCGACCATCACCCCGGAGCCGGCCCCGAGGGCAGAGGCGATACCCCAGGCGGCAAGGCTCGTCCAAACCAGGGAGACGCCGTGACTTCGCGCCGTCGCCTCATCCTGAGCCAGCGCTCTCATCCCCAGGCCGAGCTTGGTCCTTTCCAACAACCAGAAGGTGACGATGAGCCCGAGAGCAGCCAGGATGATCACATAGAGGCCATGGCCGCCTATCGAGACACCCGCCACCTCGATGATGCCGTCGAACGGCCGGGGAAGTGTTCGCCCTATGTCTCCGAAGAGCTCACGCGCTCCCCATCCCATGATCAGGAACACGCCCAGCGTGGCCACCGACTTGGTGAGCGGCGCCGAGTTCTTCAGGACGAACGTGACCAGTAGGCCGATCAGTATCCCGAGTAGCCCACCTGCCAGGGTCGCCAGCCCAAGCGCGACGACATAGGGGACACCCTCCCATCTGCTGGTTATCTCCCATGCCAGATAGCCGGCGACGGTCGCCACGGCTCCCTGGGAGAAGTTGAGGACGTTCGTGGTCCTGAAGACGATTACGACGCCCAGCCCTACCACCGCGTAGAGC
>JBAVPF010000380.1:0-4365 GCA_049692815.1 Acidimicrobiia bacterium | reverse complement strand
CGAGCAGACTAGCCGCCCGCCAGGCCTGTACAGAAGAGAACCGGTTCCTGGGCTCACGGGGATCGAGGTTTGTTCCGATAAGTGACGATGCTCTGGCACCATCCCGGCATGAGGTCGCTTCTGATCGCCGCCCTGGTCGCAGCCATGGTGCCGGCGGTCGGGGTGACGGCCGAAGGAGACTCTCCGATGGTGCGTCTCGTGGTCGAGGGCCAGGCCTTACCCCAGAGCCTGCAGGGGGCATCAGGGGCACCCGATACGAGACCGTGGCAACGCGTCGAAGTGCCATTGGACGGCACACCCGGCGAGACAGCCGATCGATTGTCTGCCCGTCTCGGCGAGCCTGTGTACGTCGAGCGCTCGTATCAACTCCAGGGGCCCCAGGACGAGCCCTCGTTCGAGGCTCAGTGGGCTCTGGAGAACACCGGGCAAGCCGGAGGCACTCCCGACGCCGACCTCGATGCCGTCGCGGCCTGGAGCAGATCCACCGGCGACGGGGTCGTGGTGGCAATCGTCGACTCAGGCGTGGAGCCGACCCACCCAGAGCTCGATGGCCGGCTCTGGTCGAATTCCACTGAGTCGCTCAATGGCCTCGACGACGACGGGAACGGCTACATCGACGACAACTCAGGGTGGGACTTCTTCGATCGGGACAACGACCCGAGCCCGGTCGGCGTCGGTCCCGAAGACGTTCACGCCACCCTCGTCGCCGGAGTTGTCGCAGCCGAGGTCGACGGCGCCGGTATCACAGGCGTGGCGCCCGACGCCCAGATCATGAATCTCCGTGCCTGCGACGGCGGCTCTTGCTGGAGCCTGGACGCATATCAGGCGATCCTCTATGCCGTCGACATGGGTGCGGACATCATCAATCTCTCATTCGGAGGCCCTGTCCCCGAAAGCGAGGGTGATCCGATCCTGGAGGCGGCGTTCCAGTATGCCGAAGCCGGAGGAGTTCTCGTGGTGACAGCCGCAGGTAACACGCCGCCCGGCGCCATCGCCCCCGGCTACATCATGGTCCCCTCGGAGTTGTCCTATTCGAACAACCTCGCTGTGGCGGCGACAGATCGGCACGACGACCTGGCCGACTTCTCGTTCTACTCGGAGAGAATCGACATCGCGGCTCCCGGAGTCTCCATTCTCTCCACTCAGCTGACGGGCTACTCGACGGTCAGCGGCACATCCTTCTCCGCTCCGATGGCCGCGGGCGCAGCTGCTCTCCTTCTCTCGGCCGAGCCCTCACTCGGTTACGCAGGCGTGATGGAGAAGCTGAAGGCACTCTCCGACCACCCCTCGGCCCTCACCGGGAAAGTCGAATCTGGCCGGCTCAATGCGGGCTGGGCCCTCACCCACAGGTTCGTCGACAACATCGGGCACATATTCGACGCCGACATCGAATGGGCCGGGGCCGCAGGAATCACCAAGGGGTGCAACCCGCCCACCAACACGAGATTCTGCCCCAACGACGCCGTCACCCGCGGGGCAATGGCTGCGTTTCTGGTGAGAGCGCTCCATCTCCCCGCGGCCTCCCACGACTACTTCACCGATGACGGCGCCTCCGTCTTCGAAGACGACATCAATCGCCTCGCCGAAGCGGGGATCACCAAGGGATGCAACCCACCCGACAACAGCGAGTTCTGCCCGACACGCATCGTCAACAGATCTCAGATGGCTGCATTTCTGGTGAGGGCCCTCGGGCTCACGAACAGCGGCGGAGGCAACCTCTTCATCGACGACGACGGGTCGATCTTCGAAGACGACATCGACAGACTGGGTGCCGCGGGCATAACCAAGGGGTGCAACCCCCCGGAGAACACGATGTTCTGCCCGGGCGACGTTGTCTCGCGCGGAGCGATGGCGGCATTCCTCCACAGAGCGTTCGGGCCCTGACAGGGTTGCAGCTCAGTCGGATCCCTCAGGTGCCTCGCCGATCACGTCGTAGTAGCTGTGAACGATCTCGAGACGCCGTGCCTGATACTGGGCAGAGCTCCCCGCCAGCACGTGCTCTACCGGGCGCTCTGAACCGAGCAGCTCGGCAGTGACGGTGCTGACCATTGCGAGGTTCAACACAGCGGCCGACTCGGGTTCCTCGGAGAACACGAGATTCACCTGGGCGCGCCCATGCGCAGGGGCGTCTCCACGACCGAGCATCCGCTTGAGCGCCCAGGTTCGATCCGGGCCGAGGATGTCTTTCATGCGTTCCTTTGCGAAGAGCCCCGCTGCACCCGCCATCTCACTCGTCGTGCGTCTTCTCGGCTTGATGGATCCCGCCGACCCGGTGAGGATCGCCCCCGTCTCCGAAGCGCCTGTCAGCATCTGCCGTACGTCCTTGGTTCGCTCCCTCAGCTCATCCCGTACCTTGGCGGTCACCAGCTTGCGGCACGCCGCGGCGACGCCATCGGGGTCGGTGTCCAGTGCTGCCAGGGCGAGGCCCTGATCCTCGAGGCTGCGAGCTCGCGCTCCCTGATCGTCGGTGCGCGTGGACGTGTTGGCCACGAGGAGAGAGGGAAGACCGGCCGGGACCAGCTCATGCACCGAGTTGTATCCGGCGGAGCTGATCGCGACATCGAACGCTGGGAGGTACCTGGCCAGCGGATAGACCCCTTTCAGGACGGTCAGGCGGTCGGCTTGTGCGACGGGAATCTCGTTGAGGGCCACCGGGGACCTGGTGACTGCGATGTGCCAACCTGCAGTGCCCTCGAGCATGGCCGTGAGCGCTGCCTGGCCGGGACCGGTGACATCACCAAGCCGCCCAGACCCCAGAGTGAGCAACGCGATGGGAACGTCCGGCGGGAGGCCGAGGTCCCTGCGCGCCTCGTCGCGCGGCATCATGCCAACGGGCTCGAGGATGCTGACCGGCTTGACTTCGATCGCATCGCCGCGTCCGGCCGTGGGCCCCACATCGGCCTTCCCGCCGAGGTCTCCGGGCTCGATGACGAGGTCGAAATAGGCGGTCTTGGCGAGGGCGGCGACATTGGCGCCGGATCGCCACATTCCCCTCCTGAGCCAGACAAAGGGCACTTGCCGGCGTAAACGCGACGCGTGGCAGATCCCCGGGTATGGCGCCACGCCGTCGAAGAGAACGGTCTCGGCCCCGATCTCGTCCATGATCGCCAGCAGCCGGTCGGACAGATATCGGTGCCACTCGCGGGACGCGATCCAGGGGCGGTCATAACTCGGGCAGTACTCGCCTCCGATTCCGAGGTCGAGGACGGCCGGCAGCCCGACCGAGAGCGAGAACAGGGTTGCATCGTGCCCCGCGGGGAGGGACAGCGCCACCGCGGCCTGTCGGGTGAGATGCCCCATGCCGGTGCCGTTACTGGTTACCAGCAGAACGGAAGTCACTGCTCTCAGCGGGCCATCAGGGCGGACCGGAGTCGTTCGGCGGCGTCCTTTTGGAGCTCCCGGTATTTGGCGACCCGGGCCTGCAAGGCGATTGCCAGCGAGTCCCGGTTGGCCGCGACTCTTTGAAAGACGGTCTCCAATTCACCCATTTGATCGGTTCTGATGATCGCGGCTTCCTGATGGACCGAGCGGGCAAAGTCCCGCATCTTGGGGCGATATTCGAGGCCGACGAACGGCGTGCCGGCGGCCGCGGCCATGATCGCGGCATGAAGCCGCTCCGCGATCACGAGATCTGCAGTCGCCAACAAGGTCATCGTGGCGTCGATATCGGCATACCCGGCCACGTAGGCCAGGTCGGGGGCTTTGGCGCGACGCATCATGTCGATGATCCACCGATCGTCCTGCGGAAAGGCCGAGAGCATCACGATTTCGCGCCCGTCGGCGCGGGCCTTTTCGATGAGACTTGCAATGGCATCGAACACCACGTCGTCACTGCCTCCGTGCAGGTTGCCGCTCGTGTACACCGGGCAGACCACGATGCGTCCCACGACCCGGGAGACCTCCGACTGGGGCTCCAGCGAGAGTGCCGGATCACCGATGACGGGGAGATTCCGCCCGTAGCCAAGCTCTCGCAGGTTCTTGACGCTGTCCGGCCCGCGCAAGGCTGCGAACAGGCACGAGTCGATGAAGGAGAACCATTCCTCCATCGGCTCGGTCGTGCCCCAGTAGTCGGGGCTTCTCACCCCGGTCCCGAACAGTGCCCTCTCCACGGATGCCGACTCCTGGCGGAGCATCCGGTTCAGGTAGTAGCGGCGGCCGTTGAGCAGAGTCCCCCCGCCCACCATGAGTAGCCGGGGGTCGGCAGGTTCGGCCTCGAGGCGAGCCCAAGGCATGAGTCTCTCGATGGCAACCCTCACCGCCTCGTCCCCGAGGTTGTCGTGCCCGGTGAAGCCCACGTACGCCACAGACGTCCGATCTTCTCCTCCCGGGTCGCTGTCGGGCTCGGTGCCCGCCGATGCTCTGCGC